>CAMIVF010000001.1 GCA_946401715.1 uncultured Clostridia bacterium
TTGAAATGTTCATTACCACGTCGCACAGATTGCAGACCACCTGTCCGTTCTTCTCGTAATATCCGGTCTCGCCGCAGACATCGCAGGCGTCCAGACCGATCCCGTACGCATTTCCGCCCGGTTTCTGGATGACAATAAACCGGATCTGCACCCCATTCTCCGTCTCATACGCAAAGCGGTGCAGATGACCGTCATTCACCAGATCGAAGGAGACATAGACGTTCTCGTCATCGACCGAGGATGCCTCCTCCACAGGAGACAATGTGACATCCGTGGCATTGAGCTTCTCAAACCATGTCAGGTTGATGACTGCAAGAGCGCAGCAGAGGATCATCGTGACCGCCCAGCGGCGGATCCTGCGCCATTTCGCGCGGATCTTTCTGTGCTGCGCGGGATTCCGGTAGGTCTCCTTCTGCCTCAGGCTCGCAATCCAAAGACCGATGGCAGACGCCGCAGCAAGACCGGCGGCAAGAAACAGAAACCAGTCTCTGTGATTCTTGACGAAGACGGTATAGGTGAACATGGTATGATTGGACTGGACAATCTTTTTCTGAAACAGCACGGAAAACAGGTTCGCAAGACGCATGGCAGCGTTGATGAGAAGTTCCAGCTTCAGCAAAATCCCGGCCTGGAACAGAGTCAGCCGCCTCGTGCATTTCATGGCACCGAGAAACGCCAGAACTGCAAGAATCAGTCCGGCGGTCATGCCGATCATCGCCATCAGAAAATCCGTGGAGATCATCGTGGTTTCTTCCTGCAATACATGATAGGGATAGGCCCAGACATCCGGAAGCGCGTATGCAATCATCGTGACATACAGGATGCCGGCGAAAATCCACGGAAGAATGGATAAGATTCCGTGATCAGATGGTTTTTTTATGGTGAAGATCAGAAACAGTACAAATGCTGACAGCCCGATCACATAGATCCAGCCGTTCAGGATCGCTGTATCGATCATACTTGTCGTATTTCGAATCAGTGCGATGGCAACCGAGCCCGCGGCTCCCGCCAGCGCGAATGACCAAACGATACGCCGTCCCGCCTTCGTGGCAGCAAGCATCACATAACCGGTCAGTACACCGAGAATTACCGCCTCCATCAGGACCTGCCGTGTCGTAAGTATCAGGTACGTGAGCATATCAACCTCCGCTAAGCTGTACACGCGCGCAATGCGACACGTCCGAAGACGCGCCGCATTGCACGTTATAAAGGTTAAAGATCCATCGGATTACTCAAGGCCGGCGAATTCCCATCCTTCAAAGGTGTAAGACAGGTTGCCGTCAGCAAAATGATCCTTCAAAGATCCGCCGGGGCCGGTCTCGGCGTCAGAGTGGATGAGATATCCGTTCTCACCCGGGCTGTGAATCGTGATCGTCAGGTTGTAGGTACCCGGATCCAGCTTGATGTTGTTTCCGTAATGCGGGCCGTCCGACGCTGCCATCTCCATGAAGGTACCGGAGACAACTTCGTTTCCGTCCTGATCCTCGATCTTGTAATCGACTGTCAGATACGGTACCCACTCACCAACCGGATAGCCAAGGTCATTCTCCAGAGCGGAAATGTCAGCCTCGATATGAATGTCCGCGTCCTCCGCGCTGTAGGTCATGGTCTCATTCTCCATCGGTACAGCCTGAAACCAGACCGCGGACAGATTAATGAAATCAAGCTCCTCATCCGAGAAAATCTCATTCTCTACAAATCCTGCCTCGCCCGCCATTGCCGGGAACGCCGCAAACGCCATCGCGCCCGCAAGTGCCAGTGCAAAAATCTTTTTCTTCATATCTTTCCTCCTGTTAAGCAATGATGTTGGTGAATCTGTATCTATGAAAAGGGACGTCTCCCTGATCATACCGGCCTGTCAGTCCCGCCCGCAGCACGGACAGGGGTTCTGGCTGCGCTTACTGCGCACTGTTTTTGATGCTTTGCTCCTTCTGCTGATGTGCCTGCATCTCCTGCTTCAGCTTTTTGTTCCTCCTCAGCCAGAACACGAAGGTCACAATCGTAACGGCAGTCAGAATCAGCTGCGGAACAATGGTCTCAACGCAGGGATAGATACCCAGAATCTCAAGAACGGGATGAGACGGAATCCATGCCACCCACGACGGTGCATGCATGGCGATCACATCGCCTTCAATCAGTTCCTTGATACCGCTGCCCAGGAATGCAATGGACATAATCGCCATCAGAATACTGGTCACGAGGAAGAACGGCTTGAGCGGAAGTCTGATACTCATCAGCCGGATTGCCAGGTACACGAATACCAGGCATACACACCCGACCAGGAATCCGAGCCATACCATGTTGGTATTCCCGCCTGACAGCAGCGGCTGATAGAACAGGATGACCTCCGCGCCCTCCCGGTAAACTGCGAGGAATGCGGTGAACGCAAGGGCAAAGGAGCTGCCGGTCTGTGCCGCCCTGCCCACCTTGCTCTTAATGTAAGCGTCCCATGCCTCTGATTCCGATTTGGATACCATCCAGTTACTGACATAGAACAGAACCGCAGTCGCAATCAGAGCCGTAACGCCCTCAATCACCTCCTGGGATGCACTGTTCGCAAGCTTCAGCTGATTGAGCAGCCACGCGGAGACGAAGCTCAGGACAATTCCGAGAACCGCTCCGGTGTATACCGGCCGGAGCTGACGCTTTCTCTCCGACTCAGAACGGTCCGCAGTCGTCTTGATCAGGTACGCGATGATCGCACCCACGACCAGAATCGCCTCGAATCCTTCTCTCAGAATAATCGTGAAGCAGGCAATGAAGGTGGCAAGCCCCGCAGATCTTCCGCCGCCGGTCGCGTTGCCGTTCTCATCCACGCCATCAAGCTTATTCGCATCCGTACGGATCATCGTGCGGAGAATGTCTACCGCCTCGTTGAATTCCTCCTCTGATCCGCCCTTCGACGCGGACTTCGCCGCGGAGAACTGCAGCTCAACCTCGGACTTTCTTGCGCCGGAGATATATCCCATCGTATTGCGCTCGAATCCGGTGGTCTCGTAATAACCGTAGTAGCCGTCATTCACATGGTTGTAAGCGGTTTCGGCATCCCCTTCGGCGAACTTTGCCTTTGCGTCACGGAAAACCTCTGTCATTGCGTCCGCCACGTCATTCCAGGTCCAGTCGCTCTCTTTTCCGGCCGCCTTGCTGTAGCCGGCCCAGTCCTCGTAATACTGCTCCTTAAACAGAGCCGTCGCAGCTGTTTCTTCCTCGCCGGCAATATCGATGTCAGACTTGACACCGTCCAGCTTATTCGCCGCGTTTCTCATATCCGCGATCAGGACATCCTTCGCGGTGTTGAAGTCCTCGGACGAACCGCCGTCCTTAATCGTCTTTGTACAGGTCTTGAAGCCTGCCAGAACACTGCTCTTGTGGATGGCCGGAAGCTTCTTCTGCATCTGGACCTTGAAGCCGGAGCCGCCCCAGTACACATTCTTGGCGTCCGAAATCTGCTTCAGTGCCGTCTTGGCATCGCCCGCTTCATACGATTTCGCCGCTTCCTCCATTACCATGGCAATCCCGTCGGCAGCAGCATTGCAGGTAAACTCCTCAATGCCGTTCTCCTCCATATACTCCTGCCAGGTCGCAGGATAGGCTGTACCCTCCTGCGCAAAGGCACACAGAGGCCAGCACAGAAGAAGCAGCGCAAGAAGCGCTGAAAGAATGCGTCTGATATGTCCTGCTCTTTTGTTCATGAATTCAAGCCTTCTTTCAATCTTTCTTTGTCTGTCTCCCGGTTCAGGGCCTTGTCCCGGCGCTGCTCCGGATCTGGCCAATCAGATCAAGAAGCGAAAGCACCGCACTCAGACCGCCCATCACCCAGGCAAAAGGTCTCATCACCGCGTAGCACCTCATCGTATCCATCATGCACATCTTCATAATGGTACCCGGAAGCAAAACGGAAACGACAGACAGTATGAGACCCGCCAGCCTAAGGAGCACACATACTCTTGTACCGGAAACAAACAAGGCTGCCACTGCAATCAGTGTCAGAAGCGCCCCTGCAGCCGCAAGATACTGCTGTACATCATGACAATGCATCCAGCTCCCGTCCTCCTTCGCGCCGCAGGCACGAAAGAAAGTCATCACACCGGCTGTCAGCAGCACCGGTACAGCCACCAGCGCCCACTGCCGTACATTTCCCTTTTTCATCCCTTCCCCTGTCATCAGTCCGGTCAGTCCACCGGGAATCCAAACGTGTCACTTCGAACACTGCTTCCGGAGGTAGCATTGATTAACTACATGTTCATCTGTGCAACCTCACTTAGGCTTATAGTATATTGATTCTGTCTTCAAAACCTATATGAGATTTGCGCAACCGTGATTAGATCTATCTAACCCGCTTCCATAATCTATCATATGTTTCTTTCCCCCGTCAAGTATTGTTTTTCGGCAGTGCGCTGCAATTGCATCGCGGGCGGACGAAGGGAAGCGGCGTGTTTGCACGGATGCTTTCCGGCATAAAAGGCCGCTTCTGGCAGGATGCCGGTTCATCCGTCTCCCGATGCCCGGACAGTTGCCGGCAGCCTTGCAGGGACGGAAGGCTATTCTGGGCTGACCGGATCCTTGGGAATGCAAAAGAGGCGGCGCATCTGCGCCGCCCCCTTCTATGGACTGTATCTTCAGTTTTCTTCCTGCGTGCTTTCGCGGATCGCCTTCGAATCGATCTCCTCGCGGATGCTCTTCACGAATTCGTCCACTGTCTTTGATCCCTCGTCGCCGGCGAATCTGGAGCGCAGCGAGATGGTTCCGTTCTCTTCCTCCTTCGCTCCCACGATGACCGTATACGGGATTCTCTGCATATGCGCATCACGGATCTTGAACTTCAGTGTCTCATTTCTCTCGTCCAGGGACGCGCGGATGTCATGCTCCTGAAGCTGGCTGGTGACCTTTCTTGCGTATTCCTCGAACTTCTCGGAGATCGGCAGCACCTTGACCTGCGTCGGTGCAAGCCAGGTCGGGAACTGTCCCGCAAAGTGCTCAATCAGAATGCCGATAAAGCGCTCCACCGATCCGAATACGACTCTGTGGATCATGACCGGCTGGTGCTTGTCGCCGTCTGCGCCGATGTATTCCAGATGGAACCGCTCCGGAAGCTGGAAGTCCAGCTGGATGGTTCCGCACTGCCAGGTCCTGCCCAGGCAGTCCCTGAGATGGAAGTCGATCTTCGGGCCGTAGAACGCGCCGTCTCCTTCGTTGACGATATACTTGAGACCAAGGGACTCCAGCGCATTTCTCAGACCGTTGGTCGCAAGCTCCCAGTCCTCGTCGGAGCCCATGGAATCCTCCGGTCTCGTGGACAGCTCGACATAGTACTCGAATCCGAACATATTGTAGACTTCATCGATCAGCGCGGTTATTCTGCGCACTTCGTCCTGAATCTGATCCTTCGCGAGAAGAATATGCGCATCATCCTGCGTAAAGGAGCGCACGCGCATCAGTCCGTGCATTTCACCGGACTTCTCATAGCGGTGTACGTGTCCCAGCTCCGCATAGCGCAGAGGAAGATCGCGGTAAGAACGGCCCTCATTCTGGTAGACCAGGATAGCGCCGGGGCAGTTCATCGGTTTGATGGCATAATCCTCGTCATCCACCTTCAGCGAATACATGGCATCATGATAATGCTCCCAGTGGCCGGACGTCTCCCAGAGCTTGCGGCTGAGCATGATCGGCGTATCAATCTGGACGTAGCCGTTCTTCAGATGCAGCTTTCTCCAGTAGTTCAGCAGCTCATTTCTCAGGATCATACCGTTCGGAAGGAAGAAAGGCATGCCGGGACCATACTCGCTGAGCATGAACAGTCCCATCTCTTTGCCGATCTTTCTGTGATCGCGGCGCTTTGCCTCTTCGATGCGCGCAAGATAATCGTCCAGGTCGCTCTTCTTGGGGAACGCGGTTCCGTAGATTCTGGTGAGCATCTTGTTGTGCTCATCGCCTCTCCAGTAAGCGCCTGCAAGGGAGGTCAGCTTAAACGCCTTGACCGGCTTTGTCGTCATCAGGTGCGGCCCCGCACACAGGTCAGTGAACTCTCCCTGGGTATAGAAAGAGATCTCCGCATCTTCCGGAAGGTCTTCAATCAGCTGAACCTTGTAGGGCTCATCCTTCTCTTTGAAGTACGCAATCGCCTCATCTCTCGGCTTTGTGAAGCGTGTGAGGGCAAGGTTCTCCTTCACAATCTTCTTCATCTCGGCTTCGATCTTTTCGAGGTCCTCATTGGTCATCTGCTTCTCGGACTCGATGTCATAGTAGAAGCCATGGTCGATCGACGGGCCGATCGCCAGCTTTACCTCGGGATACAGACGCTTGATGGCCTGTGCCATGATATGGGACGCGGTATGGTTAAACGCATGCTGTCCCTGCGCGCTGTCGAAGGTGAAAAGATTCAGCGTGCTGTCCTTGTCAATCACCGTGCGCAGATCCACAGTCTCGCCGTTCACCTCAGCCACACATGCCACGCGGGCGAGTCCTTCGCTGATATCCTTTGCAATGTCAATCACTGACATCGGCTGGGAATATTCCTTTGTCGAACCATCCTTCAGTGTGATGATCATAATCCTTCCTCCTCATCTTCCGGCTCAGCACCTTCAGATTTCTCTTCTTCCACGTTTTCTGATGCCTCTTCTTCCGCCTTCTCAGCGTCCTCAGAGACTTCTTCCGCCTTCTCTTCTTCCGTATTCACAGTCTCTTCGGATTCCCCGACCTCTGTGAATGATTCAGCCTCGTCAAACCAGTCCTCCTCATCCTCGGGATCGAAGGTCGCCGCAGCTTTTTCTGCCATGTACTTCGTGTGTTTTTTCAGCAGCGTAACACCGGCTGCCACCACACCTGCTGCCGCTGCCGCGACTGCCAGTGCGGCCTTGCGCTCCAAACGGTTCATAAACTCTCCTTCCTTCCCTTTCAGCCGGGAAACCAGATGATTCTTCCTCCGGCTGCTATCTCCTTCAAGGTAAAGGAACAGATTACTGCTCCTCGTCTCCGGCTGCTTTCGCAAGCAGTTTCTGCAGTTCCTCTTCCAGCTCCTTCGTCAGGCCATGGCACTTCTTGAACTTCTTGCCGCTTCCGCACGGACATGGGTCATTGCGTCCGATCTTCTTCGGCTTGATGATGGTGTTCATCTTCTTCGCTTCGAGATAAAAACGCTTCAGCGTCTCTTCATCAAAGATCTTCTGCCACTGGGGCAGACCATACAGCCAGTGCGCTTTCGCGTCGACCATGTTCTTGTAGAGCCGCTCCTTGTCAAACGCCAGGGAAACCGGTGTGTCCTCTTCCATCGTTTCGATCGGATTCTTCTCCTTGAGAGAATCATTGATTCCATCCAGGAATCCGGTCATCGTCATCATGTCGATTCCGTACTTTTCTGCAAGCTCTTTGACTGTCCCCTTTACCTCAGTTTCAGGATCATCCAGAAGCTGCTCATAGATCGCCTGCTCTTTCTTGAAATACTCGTCCCAGAAAGCCTGCATCTGCTTCTTGTCTGTCTGGGCATTGTACGCCTGCTCTCTCCATGTCTCCAGTAAAGCCATTTTATATTACCTCGTATCTGTTTTTTGTTATTTCAACCGAACCAGTATAACTTATCTTCTGTCCTGATTCAAGACTGCCGAAACACTGGATCTATGGTAAACTATACCTGTTTTCATCGTCTTTTCATCGTTTTCAGGCGGAGTGTTCCCGTGCTCCCGGAAAAGAGGTTCTTTATGGATAAACTCAAACGCGTGATGGCAATGGCCGGTGTCATTCTCACAGCCGGCATCTGGATTGCCACCTTCCTGACTGCTGTCCTCGGCGGTTCGAAAGAACTGCTGACAGCCCTGCTGGTCCTTTCAGTCGTTGTTCCGGTTCTGATCTATGCCATCCTTCTCGTCGCAAGGATTGTCTCCGGCAAGCCCGCAACCGACGAGATCGACCAGGCCATCCGGGATGGCCGTATGAAGGATCTTTCGTCAGGCCCGGATTCCTCCTCCGAAAAAAAGCGCTGATCAGAAGAGAACTCCGGATCAGAGATTCTGATCGTACCGGAAAATCGTGTATCCGGCTGTGACACCGACCTGTGTACAGCCTGCGCGGACCAGAAAGCCTCCGTTTGCCAGCTGCTCTTCCACGATCAGGTATTGTGTTTTGGTTTTCTTCATTGCTTTCTTGAAAGCTTCTTCCGTAAGCTCGGGATCCCTGCCGTACATGGCGTCCAGGATATGCTTCCTTCTCATATAGCGCTTATGCTTCTGGTTGTAAGCGATCCCGGTAGAAGTGTTCCCCTCATAGAACAGCCTCAGATTCCGGTTGAACAGCAGCCGGATCGTGGGATCATACTGGCGCACGGCAAATTCAATCCCGTACGGGAATACGCAGAGCGGATACTCTTTCGCTTTCCGCTTCAGCCACTTTTTCGAAGACCTGTCCGTTGTCCGGGAAAGCTTGTCAACAGCCTTTTGATAAGCAGCAGTCTGCTCATAATCCTTATGAATCGAATCACATAACACCGGCACCGCGCCGTCTGTCTTATAGACATTGGTCGGGATGCGGAGGTTCTTCAATCCCGGATTCAGCGGAATCAGAAATGCAAGCCCCGCACAGATCAGGGCGAACAGAATTGCCTGAATTGCTTTTTTTCTCAGAGAGCCCACCGCTCTGGTCAGCCAGGCAGCAGCTCCGAACGTAATCGGAAGGATCCAGAAAAACCGGTAGTATACCGTGGTCATGCCCAGTCTGGGGATCAGGATTCGGACCAGGAAGGGATTCATGACCGTAAGCGCACAGAAGATCACAATGCTCAGGAACATCCACGCAGCTGAGGACGCATCCGGACCCGGGCTGTCCTCATATGTGCCGGGAACATATTCCTTCGCATCAACAATCTCAAGCTCCGCTTCTTTTTTCCGCCTGATATGCGGAAGCAGGATCGCGGCTGCAATTCCCACGGCAAAGATCAGCGCAAACGGCCAGGAGGCGCCGAGATATTCTTTCAGGCAGGCCCACACAAAGGTCAGGCCGTGTTCTTTCAGTGTAATCCCTGACATTTCTTTACCTCCATGTCCGGAGCACGATCATCCCGTGCTGGATCATATAATACACGATTCCCCAGGCCAGTACCGGGCTGCACGCACAGATCAGAGGGATCAGCCGGTTCCATTTTCCTCTGACTGCAATCAGGGGAAGAACAATCATAAGACTCAGGAGCAGCGCCATGATGCTGCTCGCGGAGAAGCACACTGCTGCCGCCATGATCCAGAAGAGGTTCCGCATCGGGTCTTCTTCCATCTCATGCCACATTCTGACGCCGACAGCCAGCACTGCAGGAATCACTACGTTCACGATCAGCGCCTTCCCTTCGTAAGAGCGCATATACAGAAAGATTCCCGGCATGTAGATTGTGGAAGAGAGCAGATTGATGACAAACACCATCATGACAAACAGATCTGCCCGTCTGCGGCTGTAACTGCCCGGCCGGTTTCTGATGGACCGGATCTTTGCTCTCTTCTCCTCTTCATCGGGAAACAGAGACAGCCCCAGCGCATAGACGGCGAGAAAACTCATGATCATATTGATCGCGCTCATCACGCTGCGGGCCTGTACAATGACCGGCAGACCGCGCAGAAGGGAACAGATCACCGCATTGTGATACGGGAAACAGTTCAGCGCATATCTCGCCTGGAACCGGAACGTCGCCGTGCCGGTGGAGGGATCGAATCGTCCGATGGTATTGGTTGCCAGTGCGGTTGACGCCTCGCCGACATACCAGCCTGAATCCGCAGAAGCATCCGAGTACAGGATGACAAATGCAACCGAAGCAGCCAGCGCCAGCATCAGGAATACGAACGTGATGCCATGCAGGCTCAGCCGGTAGCGCAGGGAATTCATTGCCTCAATCCAGCTGCGGTATCCGGCAAACAGCCCCAGCAGGATCGCCGCTCCTGCCGCTGCAGCCATGATCAGAGAGAGTGTTCTGAGCGGAAGCAGGCTGATCTCGCAGATCAGGCAGATGACCTCAAACAGCCCAAACCAGACAAAATACCCCGTCAGTGCTGCCTGGCTCAGCGCATACGCCTGCCTGCCGCGGATCTTCATGACAATGGATCCGACGCACAGAAACAGAAACAGCTGAACCACCAGAGCCGCAGCTGAGAGCAGCAATACTGTCATGCTCAGACCTCCTTCGCGTACCCGGAATTTCTGTAGATAATGTCTTCTCTGCCCGGACCGTTGGAGACCATGGTGATGGGGAACCCAATCTGTTCCTCAATGAATTCCACATATTTTCTGCAGTTCTCCGGAAGTTCCTCAAAAGTACGTATGCCCCGGATGTCGCAGTTCCAGCCATCCAGAACCGTCCAGACGGGCTTTGCTTTCTTCAGGCCGGGCGTGGTCGGGAATTCCTTTGTCCGCACGCCGTCAATCTCATACTCTGTACAGACCGGGATCTTCTCCAGGTATCCGAGCGCGTCGACAACGGTAAGCGCTACATCCGTCGCCCCCTGCAGCCTGCAGCCATAACGCGACGCCACAACATCGTACCAGCCGACTCTTCTGGGCCGGCCTGTCGTTGCGCCGTATTCGCCGCCGTCTCCACCGCGCCGGCGAAGTTCCTCCGCCTCATCTCCAAAGATCTCTGAGACGAATTCGCCCGCGCCGACCGCGGAAGAATAAGCCTTGGTAACCGTTACGATTTTTTCGATCGCATACGGCGCGATCCCGGCGCCGATTGCGCCATAGCCTGCCAGAGTCGGGGAGGAGGTCACCATCGGATAGATGCCGTGATCGGGATCCTTCATGGTTCCAAGCTGTCCCTCCAGGAGAATCTGCTTCCCTTCTGCGATTGCGCGCTGCAGGAAGGAGGCCGTGTCCGTGACATAAGGCCTGACCATCTCACGATAGGTATGTGCCTCTTCCATCAGCGCCTCTTCCTGAAGCAGCGGTTTGTGATACAGGTGCTCCAGAAGGACATTCTTCAGCGCACAGACTCTCTGAATCTTTTCCTGCAGGATCTCATCATCAAACAGCTCGCAGACCTGGAATCCGATCTTGGCGTACTTGTCGGAGAAGAACGGAGCAATCCCGGACTTTGTCGATCCGAAGGACTTTCCGCCCAGTCTCTCCTCCTCATAGGCATCGAAGCTGATATGATAGCTCATGACGATCTGGGCACGGTCTGAGATCAGAACCTGCGGCTTCGGTACCCCACGCTCTACCAGTTCATTGATTTCCTTGATGACAAGCGGAATATTCAGCGCAACACCGTTTCCGAGCACATTGATGCACGAAGGGTGGCAAACACCGCTCGGAAGGGTATGCAGCGCAAACTTTCCGTATTTGTTCACGATCGTATGTCCTGCGTTCGCGCCGCCCTGATAGCGGACAACGATATCCGCGTGGTCCGCGAGTGTGTCAACGATCTTACCTTTTCCTTCATCGCCCCAGTTGGCGCCTACTACTGCCTGTACCATTCCTGACTCCTTCCTGTTGCCCTGCTGCTCAAAATAATGCTCTGTATGCTTCCCGTACTGCGGCCGGCGCTTTGCGCCGGCCGGATTCGTGAGAAGCAGCTGTGTTCTGCTACACTGTAATCTCCGCTTTCAGCCCGAGCGCATCCTTGTGCGCATCAAGGACCGGCTTTACCTCTTCCTTCAGATACTTCATGACCTGGTACGGTGCACTGCCCACATATTTCGAGGGTTCCATGGACTGTTCCAGTTCCTCCCTTGTCTGCGGAAATGCAGGATCCGCGGCAATCAGGTCGAGCAGATTATTCTCCTCTCCTTCTTCCTTGACACGTCTTCCCGCTTCCATGGAAAGCGTCCGGATCTTCTCGTGCATCTCCTGCCTGTCCGCGCCGGCTTTCACCGCATCCATCATAATGTTCTCTGTCGCCATAAACGGAAGCTCTGCACGCAGGTGACGGTCAATCACCTTCGGGTAGACCTTCAGGCCATCCGTGACATTGATGCACAGGTCCAGGATCCCGTCGATCGCAAGAAATCCCTCCGCGATGGCCAGCCGCTTGTTGGCGGAATCATCCAGTGTCCGCTCAAACCACTGCACCGAGCTTGTGACAGCCGGATTCATCGCGTCTGTCATGACATAGCGTGCCAGGGAAGCGATCCTTTCACTTCTCATCGGATTGCGCTTGTATGCCATGGCGCTGGAACCGATCTGGTTCTTTTCAAAAGGCTCTTCCACTTCTTTGAGGTGCTGAAGCAGCCGGATATCATTGGACATCTTATGTGCGCTGCAGGCAATCTGCGCGATCACATTGATGACACGCGCGTCAACCTTGCGCGAATAAGTCTGCCCCGACACCGGGTAGCACTTCTCAAATCCCATCTTCTGCGCAATCATCGGATCGATCCGGTCCACCTTCTCCTGATCGCCGTCGAACAGCTCCAGGAAGGACGCCTGGGTTCCCGTGGTTCCCTTGGAGCCGAGCAGCTTCAAGGATCCCAGCATGTATTCCAGGTCCTCCAGGTCCATCATGAATTCATTGATCCACAATACCGCACGCTTTCCGACCGTGGTCGGCTGTGCAGGCTGGAAATGGGTAAATGCCAGCGTCGGCAGATCTTTATACTTTTCCGCGAATGCGGCCAGGTTTGCGATCACATTGACCAGCTTGCTGCGGACCAGGACGAGCGCGTCGCGCATGATAATGATGTCTGTGTTGTCTCCCACATAGCAGCTGGTCGCGCCGAGATGAATGATGCCCTTCGCCTTCGGACACTGCAGGCCGTAGGCATAGACATGGCTCATGACATCATGCCGCACGAGCTTTTCCCGCTCGATGGCCTCTTCATAATTGATATCGTCCCGGTGTGCCTTCAACTCATCGATCTGCTCCCGGGTACTCGGCAGGCCGAGTTCTTTCTCCGTCTCAGCCAGAGCAATCCACAGACTTCTCCAGGTCCGGAACTTCTTGTTCGGAGAAAACAGATACTGCATCTCCTTTGACGCATACCGCTGTGAAAGCGGACTGATGTAACCGTCGTAATTCATGTTAGCGGCTCCTTTTCGTATTCATTCACGGTTCATACGATCCGCGTATGTCCTCTTCAGGCGGGTCAATCGGATATTCACCATTGAAGCAGCCGGTACAGATCGGAATGCCGTCTACAATTTCAGGCAGCCTTTCCATTCTGAGATACGCAAGGCTGTCTGCGCCGATGATCTGCCTGATCTCTTCCAGAGACCTGTTGTGGGCAAGCAGCTGATCCTTGCTTGGGATGTCTGTTCCGAAGTAGCACGGATAGAGGAACGGGGGCGAACTGACCCTCATGTGGACCTCCTTTGCACCTGCTTCACGCAGCATCCTGACGATCCGGTCACTGGTGGTACCCCGCACGATCGAGTCATCGATCATGACAATGCGTTTTCCTTCCACTGCAGGCTGAAGCGGGTTCAGCTTGACCCGGACGGCTGACTCACGGCTCTGCTGCCCCGGTTTGATAAAGGTTCTTCCCACATATCCGTTTTTGACAAACCCCTGTCCGTAGGGAATCCCGCTCTCCATGCTGTAACCCAGCGCCGCTGCGCTTCCGGATTCCGGCACGCCGATGACAAGGTCCGCATCCACCGGGCTGTCCTTGGCGAGGAACTGTCCTGCACGCAGTCTGGAGCTGTAGACCGGAATCTTGTCAATCACCGAATCCGCCCTTCCGAAATAGATGTATTCAAAGATGCACCGTGCGGTCTTGCATGGGCGGATGCAATGGCTCCTGTCGGAATGGATCCCGAATCTGGGACTGATCGTGACGATCTCCCCGGGCTCCACATCCCGGACAAATTCTGCGTCAATGGTATCCAGCGCGCAGGATTCGGAAGCCAGGAACCAGGCCTTTCCTCTCCTGCCGATGCACAGAGGCCGGAACCCGAAGGGATCCCTTGCGCCGATCAGCTTTCTCGGACTCATGATGACCAGGGAGTACGAACCCTTCAGCCGGTCCATCGCCTTCGATACGGCTTCCTCCACCGAGCCGGTATTGATGCGCGCCCGGGCAATCTCATACGCTATCAGCTCGGAGTCTGTGGTGGTCTGGAAAATCGCGCCTGTGCGCGACAGATCCCGCATCAGCTCCGGTGAATTCACCAGGTTTCCGTTGTGCGCCATGGCAAGCGTGCCCTTGATATAATGAAGCACCAGAGGCTGCGCATTCTCAATCGTGCTGGCGCCGGCCGTCGAATAGCGGACGTGGCCGACCCCGATATCGCCATGAAGGGAATCCAGGTCATTCTCCCCGAAATTCTCATTGACAAGGCCCATCCCCTTGCGGCTGAGGACCTTCCCCTTCGGACCGGACGTATCGCTCACCGCGATTCCGCAGCTTTCCTGTCCCCTGTGCTGCAAAGCCAGAAGACCGTAATAGATCGTCGTCGCCGCATTCTCCTGCGCGGAGAAGTCATACATGCCAAAAACCCCGCATTCCTCACGAGGCTCGTCCAGGATTTCTCCTGCGTCAAATATTCCTGTTTCTTTTTTATTCAATTCTGACACCTGCTGTTTTTTCTATCGTTTTCTGCCATTCAAATGATGTTGGGGTCAAAAGTACCTTTTGCCCCCGGCAAGCAAGCTTGCCTCGGCTTCAGGGCTTTTGACCCTTACATCATTCAAATCAGCTGACCGTACTTCTCCGGTACTCATCCTTCAGTTCTTCCAGCTCGGCTGCACTGTCCTTCGCCGGCCGGTTCTGGGCTGAAAGCCTCTCCTTTACCTTCCTCGCGGCAGCTGCGTTATACTCCTGGATCTTTCCGGTCAGCACATGATCCGCACCGAACTCCTCCAGGGTCCGCCGGTATTCCTCATCTGACATAAACAGCGGAAGCGTGCTGACATACTTGCGCATCAGCTCTCTCGTCTGAAACGACTTCCACCCGTTCAGGAACGCGTCCGCCGCTTCCCGGAAGCAAAACTGCCTGGCCAGGGCGCAGCCGAGATTGTTCCAGACAGATGCATAAAACGACGCACTCAGCATGCCCTCACTGCGGTTTTCGAGAATGTCCCTGTAGATCAGCGCGGCAGCCTGGAGACGGCCGCCCTTCAGGAGATAGTCAGCACGCGTCTTCAGCCGCTGTTCCTGGGGCTGTACCTGTACCCTGGTCAGTTCTTCTCTCACCCGCCTGGATTCCCCGACAGGAAGATACCCTGCCTCCTGAAAGACAGGCAGGACAAAATAGCTGACATCTTTATCCGGACGCTCCAGCGCATCAGACAGTTTCTTTGCCAGATTCTTCAGGCCAAGATCCTCTCTCACCCATTCCACCAAAGCCGCCGATGCGACATTGTCATCGATCAGGCAGAGATTATGATACAGAAAGAAGCACAGTTCCTCAAGGGAATAAATCCGGGTCCCGATGCTTCCTATGTGGAACGGCCGGTCCGCAATCTTCGTGCTGCACAGATCAAAGCTCATAGGATCACCTGTCTCTTCCAGACCCTTCCCGTCGGCTGATAGAAGCCGCCGAACCCAAGATCCTCCACCTCTATCTCACAGCGGCTGCGGCTTGTGAAATAGATTGTCATACGCAGGCGGGTCGCACGGTTTTCCCGCTCCGGAAAATGATCAAGCCTCAGTACATGTCCCACGGTCTCACCGCCGTCAGCGGGAGTGGTCAGAATCGTCACGCTCTTCTCCCCGTCAGGAATCATGTCGATCTGGCAATGCGCTTCATACCAGTTCAGCCCGGCGGGAATCAGGACCTGATACTGCTCCTTCCCGCGCACCCTGATATGAATGCCGATATCTTCGCTGATCTGGTCCACACCCATGAACAGGAGATCCGGCATCTTCACATAGCCAAGCCTCGCCATGACACAGTAGCAGGCACCCTTCGAGAACAGATTCTGGCCCTGGAATGCGTGTCTGCGGAATGTCAGATACTGAAAAGATCTCTGCGCCCAGCTCCTGTCAAAATAGTTTCCGTAGAGATAACTCGTGGTGACATTGCGGCGCTCGAACAGTTTGCCCAGCAGTTCGTACAGACGGCGGTCCCGCTCACGGTCCCAGTCCTCGTCGTTCATGCTTCCACGCGCACGCTCACTGACATCGGAAGAAGCGATTTCATCGATCGTCACAACCGCCGGCTTCACGGAGCGGTCTATGTGAAGGATGCTCCCGACCATCTGCTGATTCTTTACCCGCAGAAATGCAACATCCCCGCTCCACAGCTCCCTGCGCATGCTGATCACATAGTAGTAAAAGCTTGTCCGCCAGTCCTGCAGGAAGATATTCTTCCGCTCTGCCCCCAGGCTCTCCAGCGCCGCAACCAGATGATCCCCGAGATTCTGCGTCAGGGAAGGCACCGTAATGGCAATACTGAGATCCTTGATCTGCTTCTCACCCGGAACGGTCTCTATCATCCCGCCGAGAAAGCGCGCCAGTGCCTGCGTGCCGAACCTTCCGCCCCGCATTGCGCCCTTCCAGGCTTCCGAAGGCACACTCATCAGACCGTCCTCCCCTTCTCCGGGCAAGGACAGTGTCTGGGGCTCTGTCAGCGTGCTGTTGTACCAGGTAATCTGAGCACCATCCGCAGACATCTGTATTCCGATCAGTATCCGTTTTTCGTCTTCCATGTCTTCCCTTTACTACAGCAGTGTAAACAGCTCTTTCGTAAGGGCATCCAGCTGCCTGTATTCCTTCAGTTCCTCCCGGAACGCAGCCTCGTCCCCTTTTTCCAGGTTCCGTGCCATCTGGTTCATTCTTCCGTACCGGCTCATCTGCAGTTCTTCCGGAACCGCACCGGCCTTCAGGACGCGGTGTGAACTGACAACCTTGCTGCCGTCTTCTTTCGTCTCCTCCGTGTAGCACTCGAGCTGCTCTCCCTCAAACAGAACAAACTCTCTCACGCGGATCCCTTCAAACACGTCCTTCATCGTGACCTCTGTGAAAGGCTCATTTTTGTAGCGGATCCGGTAAAACAGCTTCACAGTACTCCTGGTGCTGGCAACCGCTTCACAGAATACCCTGTCATCGCAGCCGAGATTCCGGCGCATGTCAAACGGGAATCTCTGGAAGAAGGCGAACCGTATGCCCCTTCCGGAATACATCTGCAGAAGGGTTACGGCAGCCTCCCGCTGCTCTTTGGTATACGCCGGAAGCCGGCTCAGGTACTGCAGAAGTGCGAGCGCACATACGTCCGGCAGCTTGCCGCCCTTCTTGTAATCGGTCAGGCAGTCATCAAAGACAGTCTCCAGGACAGGGCTTCCTTTGACCAGGTACTCATAGCATCTCAGAATCACATATGCCTGACAGATTCTGCGGCTTCCGAGCGATCTGCGGTAGGACCGGTAGATCTGCTCACTGTTCTCGCTTCCCTGCCGCATGAACAGGATCAGACTCAGAATCTTTTTCTCCAGGTTGATTGTCTCCAGCCCGTATTCACGCCCTGCACGCCAGAGGTTCTTCATGCTCTCCACCGGGCCTTCATAATACATCAGCAGATAGATGAGCACATGCTCCTCCACCTTTCCGGCGGCAAACAGATACGCGCACATCCCAAGCAAAGTCCGGTCTTCTTCATACTCTCTGGAAATGACAATCTGAGACAGAATCCGCATCAGAAGGTTCAGGTCCACATCCTGGGTTCCGTACTTCTCAAGCACCAGCCATGCCCGTTCATATCTTCCGTCCACTGTCAGGAGGGAGAGGTACTTCGCACGGTCGATGCGCACATAGGTTTCCATGTCGCTTTCCCGCAGGAACGAAGACAGGGTCTCCTCCTGCGGATTGGCATAGTAGTATTCCAAAAGCCATTTCTTCAGCTGCACCCGGTAGCTCTCGGAGAAAGCAGCCATCCGCGCTGCCTCAAGATAAAACTTCAGGGTCTTGTGCGTAATCGGCTGCCTGACCTTCGGGTTCAGCGTAAAGAACATCACAAGGGAAGGATCATCCGCCGCTTCCCGGACACAGAGATTCATCAGGGACGTGTCATTGAGAAGATGCTGCGCCATGTACAGCGATGTTGAGGTATACCTTCTCCCCGTCTCATCCTCCAGAAGAATCCGGGACTGTTCCGAGTAGATCCTCACCTGTGCCATGTGATCCACAATCGCGCACGAGTGTTCTCTGCTCCTGCGCTCGTCTGCCACGATCACCTTCTTCATGTCCGGGCTCAGGCAGTCCACCTCAAAGGTAAACAACAGCCGGATCAGCTTTCTCGCCAGCTGAGGCGTCACCATCTGCCTGACAAGATATCTGGAAATGAGGACAGACAGATCCTCATTGATATGCCCCATCTGAATCTGATCCGTGACAAACTTCTCCATGCCCTGCCGCATGGCAGAGAAGATCTGCGGTATGTTTTCCTCGGAATCAGACAGATTCCTGTAAATGCGCGCTTTCCTGCGCCAGTCCATGGTGTCGTTCAGAATAAAATACCTGCGGATCACCTGCGGCATCTGCTCGATCCGGACCTCGCTCATGGTCCGGATATAGTATTCATACAGCCCGGTGATCTTCAGATCGCGCGCAACGGCACTCTGATAGAGCGGGAAATACTTTTCGTCCGTCTTCTCACCGGCGATTGCCATCTGTGTGCGGACTGCCAGTACATCATCCAGATTTGTCTCCTCCCAGCACGCTTCCAGCATCCGGAACGTCGACGGATCATATCCGCCCCTGCGCCGGATCAGGTTCATGCTGTGAAGGACCAGCCGCTCGTCCAGTGTTTTTTCCTTAACCGCCCATGAAAGAAGCATGCGGGCACCCGGTGTCCATTCATGGATCAGGAACGGGTTTTCCCGTATGATCTGCACGCCCTCCAGCAGGAGAATCGTGCTTGCCCTGTACTGCTCCAGATAGCGAAGGATCCGCTCCAGTTTGCCGGATTCCCCTCCCTGCTCGTCTTCCAGAAGGTACAGATTCAGCCAAAGGATCAGCCATGAGGAACGGTTCTTCAGAGAAAGCTCCCTCATCTGCTCTCTCACACGCATTCTGTAATCTTCATCACGGGAGAAAAAGGTGGACAGATAGAGCCATACAGCCTGTGCGTTGGCATCCTCCAGAATCTCCGGATTCTGCTCAATCCTGCGCAGCTGCCGTTCCGCGGACGAACGCTTGCCTGCCGCCTGCATCACAAATACGCTCAGCAGATCTGCAAAGAGATTTTTCCCGCCTGTCCTTTGATAGCTCTCGATGACGCCGTTGGTGCGCTCTGTCCACTGACGCAGGTCGATCCTGCCAAGACGGTAGTCCAGATACAGACTGATGGCCTTCCGGAGCATGACGTTCTGCACACGGTGCGCGCGAAGATCCGCTCCGCCCCTGACCTCCACACACAGTTCAAAGGCAAGCGTCTGGTAACAGGTATGTACGGTAATTCTTCCGAAATTGCGCCCGGCATGCAGAAAATTCGAGTCGATCACATAGCGCAGAGGATACTCGGATCCGATAAAATCCTCTGTCGTCAGATGCTTCTTCTCTACGCGCACGAACCGTGTATCAGAAGTGATGCTGATCTCCATATACCCCCAGGTGCTTTTGGTCAGCGTCACCTCTTCCAGAATGGTTCCCCCCGGATTCACGATCCGCTGTGTTTCCCGCGAAAGGGAAAGCTCGATGATCTCCTTCTTTCCTTCCGCGATCAGAAACTGCTCCAGGGCATGCTTCGTCTCTTCCTCACCGGCCAGGGCCTGCCGCATGGTGCGTGTCTCATAGCCGGCGCCGTCAAGAAACCGGTCAAACCGCGCAGAAGCAAAGACCTGTGCCGCGGCATTCATATCCTCACAGGCAAGCTGCACCAGGGCCTGTACATCCATCGGTTCTTCCGGAATCACTGCATCCTTTACGTGAAAAGAGTAGGGAATGGATACTTCCCCAAGCTCAGAACAGATGGTCAGTTTTCCTTCCGCCGTCTCTCCCGCCGCAAGTCCGGTCAGGTCCGCCTGATAGCGGATCTCAGACTTCGGACTGTAGAAGTCTTCCGTCTGCAGTACGACCCTGGGATTGGAAGAGTATACAAATCCCTTGCACCTCTTTCCTTCCGGATGAGAAACCAGAACACTCCCCCGAAGGATCGCTCCCTCGTCTGCCTGTTCCGTGATGGAGACAGGCTCATAGACAAGAGCAGGCACATCATATTCAAATGACTCATTCAGAAGCTGTTCCAGGCGTCTACGCACAACAAAACCTCATTCTCCACTGTCCGGCACGGTATTTCAAAAGCTGATTCAGTGTATCAGCGTTTTCAGCTCGTCCATGAATGTTTCTACATCCTTGAATTCCCGGTAAACAGAAGCAAACCTGACATAAGCAACCGGGTCGAGCGCCTTGAGCCGGTGCATGATCATCTCTCCGATCTCGGCACTGCTGACCTCGGAACCCTTCCGGCTGTAGATGTCCGCCTCAACCTTGTCGATCATGGACTCAATCTGCGTGATCGGCACCGGCCGTTTGTAGCAGGCACGCATCACACCGGACTCAATCTTGCTGCGGTCATACTGCTGTCTGGTGCTGTCCTTCTTGATCACAACCAGCGGAATGGCTTCGATCTTCTCATACGTCGTAAACCGCTTCCCGCACTGGTCACACTGCCTTCTGCGCCGGATGGAATTCGTCTCCTCCACCGGTCTGGAATCCGTCACCCTGGTGTCGTCACTTCCGCAATATGGACATCTCATGTCGGTTTCTCCCCTTTCCTTTCCCCTGAACTGTAACAGTATAACATAACCCCTTATTCAAAGAACAGGTATTTTGCCGCCTGTACAAGAATATCCGCGCTCTTCTCAACGCCAAGCTTTCCGGAATCAATCAGGATATGGCGCCCGGCAACCTCGTCTTCCGGGTGGGAAGAAAATCTTTTGCGGTATACCTCCCTGGCCCTGTCCTCATTCTGGACGAGCGCCCTGGCTTCTTCCTCCCCGGTGTGAAGCATCTGCATGGTATTCCTGATCCGCTCTTCATCGGAGGCATAGATGAAAACATGAAGCGCACGGGGATGCTCCTCAAAGAGCCTGTCTGCACACCGTCCGAGGATGATGCAGGATCCTTCCTGCGCCAGAGCGCGGATGACCCCGCTCTGCCGCTCAAACTCCAGCTGTGCCTCATCGCGGGCTTCATCGTGCATCTCACGGCGGAACAGCCCCATCAGAAGGCTCTTCGTTCCGGCCTCTGTCCTGCCTTTTTCTGCTGTCTTCTCTTCGCTTTCCCCCTTGCCCAGTTCCATCTGCAGGCTCTGCACTCTGGCCTCCACAGCACTCCGGTCATAAACCGGTATGCCCAGCGCACTGCTCATCATACCGGCAATCTCATGACTCTTGCTCGCAAACCGGCGGGATATCGTGATGATATAATTCTCCATACCCTCCTCCTTACCTTCTTCCCATCCGCACTGAGGCGAGGACGATGCACAGTCCCATGCAGCACGAGAGCGCCAGCATCGCCAGCGTACAGGCTGACATCGTAAATGAGTGTGACACTGACTGTACAAAGGGTGTAATCATGGCGTCCGCTCCAAAGTAAAACGCCGGAATCAGACCGGTCATGCCCATCTGCACTTCTTCGTCAAAACGCTCGTCGTCCATCTGAATCAGATTCGGAAAGATCATTCCCGCGCCAAACCCGCAGCCGGCACGCAGCAATATCACAATCAAGCCTGCCGTCTGTCCCGTCTGTACCAGGACAAAGCAGCCTGCAAGAACAATTATTGTGAGAACGGAACCGGCCAGGCATGCACGCCTGGCATTTTTTCGAAGGAGTCCGATTACAATCCGGCCTGCCGCCATCCCGCCGCACACGGTCAGAACACTCATCGCAAGGTCCGCGGCCGGATCTCCCTGCAGAGCCTGCGCGCTGTAAGTCAGGTGAACCGCTGAAAGAAGCAGAAGGCCGCAGCTGACAGCCGACCCGTACAGGAACAGAAGCCGGACCAGCCAGGCTTCTTCAAACCGCTCATCCAGAGAGCCCCTTTTCCGGATCAGTTCTTCTGCACGTTTCTGTCTCTGAATCCCTCTCTCCCGCTTCTGTTTCTTCAGAATCACAGCGACATCCCGCAGGAGTGTTCTCCTGAGGAGAAATACACTCATACACAGAACCACCTGAAGAATTGCCAGTCCCTGGCAGGCTGTACGCCAGCTGCGCCCCAGGGAGAGAATGTACTGCACAAAAGAAACACCTGCCCCCATCCCGCAGGCACTGGCCGCAAACAGAAGACTCGTCTTTTTTGACCAGGTCCCCCTGAGCAGATAACAGATCAGCGTCATACACAGTCCAAAAGAAAACCCCAGCGCCGTCATCCATACCGCCAGATTCCAGAATTCTCTGGACATGGAGAAGCCGATCAGGGACATCGCCTCCAGAGCAACCGCTCCCACGATGAGATCCCTGGCCATAATATAGTCTCTGATCCGGTCGGAAAGGATCACCGCCGCCACTGCGCCTGCGCTTCCCAGCAGCCGAAGCAGTGCAATATAAGGAATCTCCACGGTCATGCTTTCACCGATCTGTTCCCAGATCACACCCAGGATCTGAGCCGGAAGCGCACCGGCAAACAGTGCAAGCGTGACCGAAATATAATATGTCACTGCCATGATGAATGTCCTTCTTTCTCCCGGATCCTGGCTGCGATCCGGGCAAGGCGCTGAAGCCGGTGGTTGATTCCGCTTCTGCCGACCGGAGGATTGGAAGCATCTGCCAGTTCCTGCAGGCTTCCGTCCGGATTCTCGACTCTCAGGCGGGCGGTCTGCTGCAGCGGTTCACTCAGGGAGTGAATGCCGATCGTCCGCTCTATCAGTGCGATATCCTCCAGCTGCCGGCCTGAAGCAATCCCGGTTTTCTTCAGATTCGCCGCTTCGAAATTGACCTGCCGGTTGATATTTCCCGCAATATCCTTCAGAATCCTGGCATTCTCCAGCTTCATCAGGCTCTGCGTCGCCCCGATGGATCCGAGGAAATCAGAAATCTGCTCTCCATCCTTCAGGTAGACGACACTGCGCCCCTTCCTCCGGGTGCATTTTGCCTGGAAACCAATGGAGGAAAGCAGCTTCAGAACGCTTTCGGCATCATCTTCTCCAAGCGGAGCAATCTCCAGATGGTAGCTCCCGGCAGGATCGCTGACCGATCCTGCCGCGAGGAACAGACCCCGGAGAAAGGTTTTCCGGCAGCAGGTTTTCTGCAGCAGAACCGGGGACACAGGCTTTGACACCGCCTGCTGAGCGCTCTGTCCGCTCCCGCCGTCCTCCATACGGATCGCATGGTCAAGCTTGAGCATTTCCAGAAATCTGGTCACCTGCTGTTTCCCGACGGTCTGTACGGTGATTTCCCGTCCACTCTTTTCGACCTCTATGTTTTCGAGTCTGACCCTTCTGAGCGCAGCTTCAAACGCCGCAGCCGCATACGGGTTCTCTGTCCGGATTCCGGCGCGCTCCTGCTTCAGGACCGGGCACAGATGAAACAGCGCGGCAATGAGCGCGATCGCACAATGCCTCGCCGGACTGTTGACAAGTGCAAGCTCTTCTTTGACTCCGGACGAAAATGACATCTCTTCTCCTACTGCCGTGAAATATCCCTGTGAAGCACCGAAACCGCCCAGGGGCTATTGACAAATGCATCCGCAATCCTGTTGGCCATCGTGACGGACCGGTGTCTGCCGCCGGTGCAGCCCACACAGATCATCAGCTGTCTCTTGCCTTCCGCACAGTACTTCGGGATCAGGAATTCCAGAAGGTCCGTTATCTTTTTCAGAAATTCGTCCGCCTCACCGCTCTGGCACACATACTGCTGCACCTCAGGGTCATTGCCGGTTTTATGCTTCAGCTCATCCACATAGAAAGGATTGGGCAGGAACCGGACATCAAAGACCAGGTCCGCGTCCGACGGAATTCCGTATTTATAGCCAAAGGAAAGGATGGACAGAAACAGGCTGCTCTGGTCCGCACCTTCTGAAAACAGGCGGGACAGCTCTTCCCTGAGCTGCCTGGTCAGCAGTTCACTGGTGTCAATCACGTAGTCCGCCATGTCCCTGAGCGGCATCAGATACGCTCTCTCCCTGGCGATCCCGTCCTCGATCCGTTCTCCATTGGAGAGCGGATGCAGCCTGCGGGAATACTTGTACCGGCGTACCAGCTGCTGCTGACTGCAGTCCAGAAAGAGAATCTCATGCGGATACGCTTTCATGATCTCCAGAAACCGCTCCACACTTTCGCTGCCTTTATACAGGCTTCTCACATCCAGTCCAAGGGCTACCTTGCTGTACTCCTGCGCAGGAGCAGCAGCAAGCTCCGCAAACTTTCCGACCAGCTCCAGCGGCAGGTTATCCACGCAGAAATAACCCATGTCCTCCAGCATCTTCAGAGCCTGTGTTTTTCCTGATCCGGACATTCCGGTCACTACCACAAATCTCATGTCTGTCCTTTGCTTCTTTCTGTCACTGAGATGAAGTTTCGTCCTCTTCGAACCCCAGCATCCTGACCTCCGGTTCCAGCCTTACGCCTGCGTTCTCATACACCGCGTTCTGCACCGCGCTGATCAGGTTCCTCACATCTTCCGCCGTCGCGCCGCCCGTGTTGACGACGAAACCGCAGTGTTTCTCCGATACCTGCGCGCCGCCCTCCCGGTATCCGCGCAGGCCCGCTTCCTCAATCAGGGCTCCGGCATAGTATCCCTCCGGCCGCTTAAAGGTTGATCCGGCGCTTGGCAGCTCCAGCGGCTGTTTTGACTGACGTCTGTCACGCAGTTCTTCCATGGCAGCCAGGATCTGCTCCTTCTCTCCCTTCTGCAGCACCATGCAGGCGGAAAGAATAATCAGGTGTTCTCTCTGCGCTCTGGATGTGCGGTATGCAAATTCCATTTCCTCGCAGGAAAGCTCCCGGATCCGGCCTTCCTTGTCCAGCACGCGCACAGACCTGACGATGTCCTTCATCTCCGTGCCATACGCCCCGGCATTCATGGTCAGGGCGCCGCCCAGCGTTCCCGGAATCCCGGACAGTGCTTCCATCCCCGTCAAAGACGCTTCCAGCGCGCGGCGTGCGATCGATGAAAGCAGTGCGCCTGCCTGTGCTTCTATCTCACATTCGTTCACACGGATTGCAGACAGGTTCTTCGCGATCTGGATGATAACGCCGCGGTATCCCCGGTCTGAGACAAGCAGGTTGCTTCCGTTTCCGATGACTGCATGCCGGACCGCTTTCTGGCAGCAGTAACCCAGGACATACGAAAGCTCCGCTTCGCTGCGCGGCATGACAAACACGTCCGCCTCCCCGCCGATCCGGAAGGTCGTATGCTTCTTCATGCTCTCATGCTCCAGGCAGGCATCTTCTCCCACGATATCGATCAGATCAGCTGCAATCTCCTCTGTGAATGCTCTTTCTTCCGCCATGATTTTCTCTTTCTTTCTCTTTTTTCTCTCATACCAGAAGCTTATTGCGATCAGTATCAGGCAGGCAAGACTCACGGCAAGGCCGGTCTTAATGCCATCCGGCAGATAGGAAAGCCTGATCTCATGTGCTCCCTTCGTCAGCGCCAGTCCCAGCAGCGCCTCGCCAATCAGGTCAGCCTCCACTTTCTCGCCGTCCACCATGCAGGTCCAGTTCCGGTCATAGGGGATCGTGAGCACGAGTTCCCCGTCCCGGTCGGCCTGAATGGTTCCCGAAAGCGTGCTGCCCTCCGTTCTGACCTGTTCCAGGACACTTGCTGACAGCGCCTTGATCACTTCCTCCTCCAGCGCATCCGGGCAGGTATAGATGATGGCTTCCTGTCCGGCGCCTCCTTTGGTCTTCGCTTCCAGGGAGGCTTCAAAGGAATCGCCGCATGCTTCTATCACATACAGATGATCCGTAAATGTGGTGTAGGTTTTCGTGTACTCCGGCGATTTTACCACCAGCTCATTGACACGTTCCGGCAGATATACATAAACCTGTTTTCCTTCCGGAATCCGGATCGGACAGCTCTCCCCATCCTTGAGTGTTGCATAGCGGTCCAGGGTATAGATCGGTTCATGGCCGGTGGCCAGCTGTACAAAATCGTCCTGGACATCGATCGGCGTCGATCCGGACAGATCCCAGTCTGTGACCTCGGGATTTGCCAGGAATCCGATGGGCAGGGCATCCTCATTCTTGTATACCGTCAGATTGTTATCCTTCGTGAGTTCCTCAAACCCGTACAGCGTACTGCCCTTGCCGTGCGCACTCAGCACATACCTGATGCCGAACACGTCATTCATCAGATCCGTGACACCGTTGTAGCCGTTCTTGTTGGTGCGCGCCTCCATGCCGATCCGGTCACAGAAGTTCGTCACCGATTCCTGCATGGTGGAGTTGAACATGACTACGGAATTACCGCCGCAAAACAAAGTTACATTCCGCATCCTCTGCGCATCCACCTCGGAGCGGTACCAGCCTTCGTCCCCGATCTGCGCCATCAGGCTCTTGTAGGAGCGCTGGTCATCCAGGTAAATGGACCGTGTGACGGAATCGTTGCAGATGATTCCGTAGATCCCGCTTGCGCCCGCCTCTGTAATACACAGGGCAGAAAGCAGCAGTCCTGCAGCGCGCCTCGGCATCCGGACCCGGCGCAGGACAAGCAGCATCAAGAGGTATCCGGTCAGAAGAATAAGCGTGACCAGGTACACCTCGTCCGGGTATGGATTGTTTTCATAGTCCTCCCCATACTGTCCGATCAGGCATACCAGCGCAAAAACAACCGGAGCTGTCCCTCCCACGATCACACGCCACAGACTCAGCCTCTTCAGGTCTTTGAGCGCATCATAGGACATCGTCAGCACGATGGCGATGTACACAAAGGCAAACCGGTTCGGCAGCCCGTTCTGCTGGTGAAATCCATGCCAGATATAATTGAGCGTTTTCATGCTGAAGCTCAGGAGCAGAATCCCGGCCAGCGCGATTCTGGCGATCCTTTCCCTGAGCGGGCAGTACCGGTCCAGTGCAAACAGAAGCACCAGAATCAGGACGCTCACGCCGCAGTACGCATTCAGCCCGACCTGCGTGTTCGCGATATTGATCGGTTTGATCATCGCAAAATGCGTCAGCAGCATATCTACAAAGCTGTCAAACGTCTGCAATGTAATCGGCAGCCTGTTGTTCTGCATTGCCTCAGAGATCGTAAGCGCCCGGTAGGCGGGCAGCAGCACCACAGCCCCGCATCCGCCTGCCAGGACGGACCACCAACCATAGCGCACAACTCTTGAGAAAAACCTTTTCACACTGCACCTGCCGGCAGTGATCAGGCAGACCGCAAAATAAAGCACCGAGAAGATGCACAGCATGAAGCCGATATAATAATTGCACCAGATCCCGAACGCGAGAGCAATTCCGTACAGTCTTCCGTCAGAGGAATCCGACAGCACGCGGTTTCTCCCGATCCCGCAGATCTGCTCAATTCCGCACATGCACAGCGGAAGCATCGCCACGGAATCGAGCCACATCAGGTTAAAATAATACCCGATCACAAAATTGCTCAGGGCAAACATCGTCCCGAACGCTGCGCTCAGGCCAAACGCCCTGGTATTTCTGCGGTGCAGGTACCAGGTCATGGTTCCGCCGCACAGTCCGATCTTCAGAAGGATCACCAGATCCATGAAATCGCACACATTTTCCGTCGGTACAAGTGCGATCAGGAAATTGACGGGACTGGCCAGGTAATAGGCGTAGGTTGCCCAGAAATTGTAACCAAACCCTGCCTGGAAGGAATAGAAAAGGCTTCCCCCTGACCTCAGTTTCTCATGAAAATCCGTATAAAACGGCAGATACTGATGGAGAGAATCGATGATCAGAACCGTTCCGTCTCCAAAAGGCCAGATTCCGATCAGTATAAATCCGGTTCCTGCCAGCAGAATCGGAATCAGCATTCCGATCCAGAAATAATATGCTCCCGTATGTCTGCGTGATGCCTGCATGAATAATCCTGTTCCTGTTTCCTGTTATCTGTTTTCCAGATCCACGCGAATCGCCTTGTTAAGACTCAACGAATAGAGCCAGGCCTCCTTTACCCTTTTCAGCAAAAGGCTCTCCAGCGCGTCAGCGTAGAGCCTGAACTGCTCCCGGTAGCGTGCGACCAGGCTCTCCTCGTCCCCCGGCCTTGCATGGTCGGTCTTATAATCGACAAGGACCACCTCATCCTCTTCTATAAAGAAAGCGTCTATGATACCCTGAATCAGGATCTTCTCGTCACTGTCCCATGCAGGGCGGATCCTGCGTGCTGTGCGGCTGATGACAAAAGGCTGCTCCCGCCAGAGCTCCTTCCGGCCGGCGCTTCGCCTGAACCGTTCTCCAAGAGGAGAAGACACAAATGCCGCAATCCTCGCGGTATCAATGCCGGACGCTTCTTCCTTTTGGATTTTATCACACTTAATCATGGTTTCCAACCGTGCAGCGATCTGCTCCTGCGTACGGTCGCTGGAAAAGTCAAGGCTTGCCAGAACCAGATGATACGCTGTTCCCCGTTCGGCAGCCGAGTGCTTTCGGCCTTCGCTGACGGTGTCCAGCTCCTTCAGGAATTCCGGAACCGGGATCATGACCGGCTCTGCCTCATCAGCAGCCGGCATTTCTTCCGGCATTGTGTATGCATCCTGCCCTTCTTCCATTGCCAGGAGTCTTTGCATCTCCGCGGCATAAGCCTCATGCTTGATCAGGGATACAGACACCTTGCCGGGAATCCGTTCCAGCTGGCCGGGACTGGCCAAAGGGGTATCGAGCATATATTCCAGACGGCTGTGCAGGGCCGGATCCGACACCTCATACGGGCTGCCGGCAAAAAGATCCTCCAGCCGGCACGCTTCCTCCTTTTGCTGCCGTTTCTTTTCCTTCAGGACGTCTCTCCCCGTGCGGATCAGAATCCTCCCGGGCAGACCGGCAGCTTCATTCTCCCGGAAGGGGACGCCCTCCCACCTTCCGCTGTCAAAGAAGCTGCATGCGCCGCTATGCCTTGCCAGTGCGCTGAGAATCCAGTCCAGCATGCAGGCCGCCCCTTCGATGGTGCCCTTTGGCAGCTTCTGCTGCCGGTAAAAGCGGCAAAGCAGCGCGTTTTCAACCGCCTTCTTCACACTTTTTACGCAGCCTGTCAGGATCAGCTTCTGCTCTGCCCTGGTCATCGCGACATACAGAACGCGCAGTTCCTCTCCAATCGAGTCCGTACTGATCCTGCCGGCAATCGCATTCTTCAGCCGGTTTGGCATCCTGCCTCTGCGGCTGGCATCACAGTAGTCCAGTCCTGCCCCGAGACGTTCGTGCAGCACCAGCTTTCCTCTGGAGTCCTGATAATTGAATCCCTTGCTCAATCCGCTCACAAAGACGACAGGAAACTCCAGGCCTTTGCTCTTATGCATGGTCATGATCCGCACACAGTTCTCTGTGCCCGCCTGTTCCGGCGCCTGCCCGATGTCCTTATCGGCCTTCCGGATCTTTTCAATATACCTGACAAAATGAAACAGGCCCCGGTAGCTTGTCTGTTCATAGGTCATCGCCATATCGACCAGCAGGGCAAGGTTCGCCTTCTTCTGCCGTCCGCCGCGCATCGCGCTGACTCTGTTCTCATAGCCGGTCACATCGAAGATCTTCCACAGAAGAATGTGGATCGGCGTATCACGGACCAGGGCGCGCAGCTTGTCTGTCATATCCAGAAAATGTGCCAGCTTCTGCCGGATCGAAACGTCCTGTCCCAGCTCCTTGTACTGCCGGATGATGTCGTACAAAGAGCCCTTCCCCTCCTCGGCGCGGATCAGGGCAAGCTCCCGGTCAGAAAGGTCTCCGATCACGGAGCGGAGCGAAGCAGCAAGCGGAATGTCCTGGCGCGGATTGTCCAGTACATTCAGGTAAGCAAGAATCGTCCTGACCTCCGGGGCGTCAAAATATCCTGTGCTGGCGTCCGGCCGGTTCGGGATCCCGTATTCATCCAGCACCCTGGAAAAGGTCTCTGCCCAGCCGGTCGCAGTGCGCAGGAGTATTGTGATGTCTCCAAACGCAGCCGGCGCGTACTCCCCCGTCTCCTTGTTGTAAAGCGGCATCTTACCAACCATGGCAAGGATACGCTCCGCCACGACAGCAGCCTCCGCCTCCGCTCCGGAAGCTGCACCCGGGACATCTCCCTGCTCTGAAAGGATCAGCTCCGGGAGCAGGAAGGGTTCATCAGCCATATCATCGACAGATATCGATTCATCGATATTTTTCATCCTGCAGGCAGGAAACTCATATCCGGTCCTGAGTTCCTGGTCTTCGGCATACTCTACACCGCCAGTCTCGCGGCGCATGATCTGCCGGAAAACAAGATTAACCGCATCCAGAACACATTTCCGGCTGCGGAAATTACTGTGCAGGTCAATCCTGCGCTCTGCCGCATCTGCCTCACAGGAATAGGATGCAGCCTTCTCCAGGAAGATGCCGGTGTCCGCCATACGGAACCGGTAGATGCTCTGCTTCATGTCTCCGACCATAAAACGGCCGCCGCTTCTTGCGATGCTGCCAAGCAGCAGTTCCTGCACCCGGTTGGAGTCCTGATACTCATCGATGTAGATTTCCTGATAATACGCTGCCAGCTCTTCGGCGAAAGAGGTTTTTACATAGTTTCCGTCCTCGTCCAGGACCGGCTTCCCGTCATCGCCGACACAGATCAGTACCCTGAGTGCCCAGTGCACTACGTCAGAAAAGTCCGCGATCCCGCGCTCCGTCTTCTCACGGGCAAACTGTTCCTCAAACCGGTCCGTCAGAGTGACAAGCGCGTCCATATACCGGGCTGTGGAAAGCCGCATCGCTTCAATCTCTTCCTCCGGCGCATAGAAGAACCTGTCCGCAAGCTTCTTCAGGTCCTTTCCTGCACGCTCCCTGATCTCCTTTACATATTTCTCCAGCGTCTCATCCACGACCGGCGCGCCGGCGCTTCTTTTTTTCACGCCCGGCCTCTTCCACGAATAGTCGTGCAGAATGGCAGCATATTCCGGCATGGCATTGCACCGGATCAGGCGCTCCAGCAACGCTGCATGATCCTCCATCGCCTGCGTGTAATGATACGGTCCGCCTTCTGCCCTGCTGACGTCAAGTCCCTCAAGCAGGCTCTCATGGATCTCCTCAAAACGCATGCGGAGGCTGTCAGTAAGGTCTTTCACCCACGCCTGATCACCGTCCTGAAGCCGGTAAAGATCAGCGCAGCGATGTCTCCACAGCTTCGGGAATTCATGGGAAGTGGAAAACTCATAAAACTGCAGAATCAGGTTCTCCAGCCCTTCGTCCGTTCTGCCCGGCGCATAGAGCCTGGAAAGATCCAGGAATGCATTCCGGTTTTCCTCCAAAGGATCCGCCAGGCTCTCCTCAATCACCTGGGAAACAACCTCTGACTGCAGCAGCTTTCTCTCTCCGTCGTCCGCAATCCGGAAGGAGGGATCAATCCCAAGGCAGTCTGCGTGATCCAGAACAATCTCTCTGCAGAAACGGTCAATTGTCTCGATATGATCTCCCGCCAGCATGGAAAGCTGACGCATGGCATTACGCGCTTTCCGGGGATCATCGCCTGCCGCCTCCTCTTCCAGCCGCGCACGGATCTTCAGCCGAAGAGATGCCGCAGCTGCATTGGTAAAGGTCACCACAAGCAGCCGGTCGATGTCGGCCGGCGCTTCCGCGTCCAGTGTCTTTTCCATGATCCGCTGCACAAGAACCGCTGTCTTGCCCGAGCCTGCCGCAGCACTGACCAGAAGATCCTGCCCGCGTGACTCGATCACCTGTCTCTGTTCATCCGTCCACTGAGGCATCGCTTATCCTTTCATTTCCATTTACTGTTTCCTCGATCACGCTCCAGCTTTCATCTGCCTTTCTTTTCTCCCGTTCCCGGAATACCGCACCCGGGCTGTGCGGATCGAATCCGCACACATCCCGGTAAGGGCACCAGGTACAGGTCGTGATGTCGGAACTCTTCCGGGCAGGATTCGGCGCGATCTGCCCCGAGAGGATGGCGGAAGCGGCCTTCTGCATCCTGTCCCGGGCATAGCGCCGGAGCAGGTCGAACTGTCTGTCCGTGATCACATGGTCCGACGCGCGCAGTTCTCCCGGCGTCTTATTCCTTGTAACCGGGATCACGCTGGAAGCGCCTGCCTCCCAGGGACCGCTTTCCATCAGCGAAATCACGTCCTGCCTGCTGTTGACAAGCCCCTTCAGGCGCATCATGGAATCAGCCAGGCCTTCTGCCTCCTGCTCTGTCATCTGCGGTGTCAGATCGATGACGGGATCCTGGAAGGAAAAGTAGAAGGCTCCCGCGCAGACAATCTCCTGATCCGGATGCTTTTTCCGGCGGCTCCTTGCCGCTGCATCCAGATAGACAATCAGCTGCAGCTGTTCCCCCGCGATCAGGCTCTCCAGATCGATATCCATCGAAGAGGATTTATAGTCCACAATCCTGACATAGAGCCTTTGTGCGTCTTCATCCCGATATTCATCTATCCGGTCGATCTTCCCGTACAGCTGCAGTTTTCTGTCTCCCGGAAGATTGTCGATCCATACACCGTCCTCGTCCTGCTTACCGAACGAAAGCTCAAAGCTGACCGGTTCGAAGGCGCCTGCGCGGATCTGCCTGGAAATCGCTTTGACGGAACGAAGGAAGATGCCCTCGCAGCGTGCATAGGTCTCTTCAAACCGCTTGCTGTCAGAATACAGATCACTGGCATGTTCCCGCACCAGAGACGCGCGCAAAGACTCCCGTGCCAGGCTCTCCAGTCTCTGGTCTGTGATGTCGTGCCAGTTCACGGAAGGTTCTCCCTTTGCCAGCCGGCCGGACAGAATCTCGATCGCACCGTGCAGCAGATTGCCGATATCCAGTGTGCGGATCACATATTCCTCCCGCTCTTTCAGGCCAAGGCCGTAATCTGCGAAGTGCCGGAATGCACAGCCGGAGAACTCCTCCAGCCTGGTTATGCTTCCTCTGAGGACCGCCCCATACAGCGCAAGTGCCGTCTCCTCATCAAGCTGCACGCTTTTTTCCTGCGGGAAGATGCGCTTCAGAAACGCCCTGCCATGCTGGTTCCAGTCTTCCTGTCTCCGGTACAGATTGATCAGTTCCCGCAGCTTCGGCGCATTCCAGTCGGCTTCGGCTCTGTCTGCATACAGATAATCGCCAATCGCCTGCGCCAGAACGCCCTTTCCGGTCTCAGGCGAAACAACACTGTCATACGGAACCGCGGAAGCCGCACTGACCCATGCTGCCTGGGGAAACAGCCTGCGGATATTCATCAGAATCCCGGACGGCTGCAGCGGTCCGGTGCCGGGAACCGACATGGACCAGGAAAGATAGAGTGCCTGCGCACTCTTTGTCAGAGTCAGATAAAGGTAATACTGCTGAATGTCCGCGTCCTCCCTTGCCGTGGGCGCCAGGCGGACATTCCGGCTGTTCAGAAACTCTCTCTCCAGATCCGTCAGGACACCTCCGGCCTTTCTCCTGGGCGGAATAAAGCCATCATTCAGGCCAAGGAAAAGAACCACTTTGATGTTTTCGAGTCTGGATCGCTGGAGGTCGCCAACCTGTACCTGGTCGATTCCCCGCGGGAGGATTCCGATCCTGGCCTCTGCAAATCCTGCCTCCAGGATCTGTGCAAACTGCGTTCTGGTAATGGTTTCCTGCCCCATGAGCAGCGCAGCCTCGTCCAGTACACTGCTGATCACGCCAATCACTGCCTCGTATTCCTGCGCCCGCTCTTCCCGGCCTTCTTCCCTGCACCGGCTGCCCTCTCTCTGAAGCTTCGCAGGGACGTTGAACGCCAGAAGCAGGTGCCAGAGCGCCCCGGCATATTCGGAAAAGGATGCCTTGCTCTTCTTCATGACCCGGGCAAATGGCTCGAAGTGCTCCATCCATTCCGCGCGCTGCAGCTCTGCCGCCTGCAGCAATTCCTGATCTCTCTCCCGGGTCTGCCGCGCAAAAGGCTCTGACCATGCCTTGTGCCCGCGGATTCCTGCAGCAAGGATATAATTCTCCAGAAGATCGATCCCGCCGCTCTCCGGATCCAGGGCAAGCCCGGTCCGAAGCAGTGCCATCACACTCTCATAGCTGAAGTTTTTCTCCATCACCCTGATCGCACAGAGGGCGAATTCAAACGCCGGGTTCATGACGACGGACTGGGAACGGTCAATATAACAGGGGATCTGATAAACCGAAAGCGCCCGGCGGACATATTCCGCATAGTCCTTCAGGCTGCCGCAGACGATGGCAATCTCCCGGCAGCGCACCCCCTGCCGCATCAGCTCCGCGATCGTGACTGCGGCGGAAACCGCCTCGTCAGCGGGATCCGCGCATTGTCTCAGAAAAATCTCAGACCGGCTCCCCCCGCCCGGAAAAGCACGTCTTCCTTCCTTTCCCGGACGAAGCAGGTGCTTCTCAAGCCACCACAGCTCCCCGCCTGTCTCATGCCTTCCGGGCGTTTCGGGCGGTACAGGAACGTACTCCACCTGTGTGTGTGCATCCCGGGCACATTCCGTCAGTGCCTGAATGGTTCTGAGCGGCAGTGCAAACAGTCCCTGCGCACGCCTCTTCTTTCCCTCTTCCGGATCTACGGTCACGGTCACCAGGACATCTTTGGCCACCCCAAAAAGCGCGCTGATCACCTGAAGCTGCGCCGGTGTCAGGCCGGTGAATCCGTCCAGGCAGATGGTTACTCCCCGAAGCGTTTCATCAAATGGAATCTTCTCCTCCAGCAGCCGAAGCAGCTTTTCTCCCGTGATCATGTGCCCCGCCTGATATCGTTCAAAAGCCTCCTGTACGAGCGCGATCTCAGAGAGCTTTCGGGCAAGCGCCGGGTGGGAACCGGATCCCCGGAAGGTTTTCTCCAGCTGTCTGAGTTCCTCCGGCCCGATGCCATACTGGTCCATCTCCGACAGGATGGACTTGATTTCACTCAGGACGCCGGGACGGTCGAGGATACCTGACAGCATCGGAATCCTGTCGCCTTCCCTCGCGGCGATCAGGCGGAGCAGCAGGACCTTGCCGGTCTCAGACAGGATCCGGGAGCGCTCAGCGCCGGTCTGTTCAAAAACGCGGTACGCAAGCCGGGTAAAGCTCAGGACATCAATATTCCAGATGCCTCCTGTGCTGCTCATCGACACAAGCATCTTCTGTGTCTGAAGCGTATTCTGTTCGGGGACAAGCACGATATAGCGCCGCATCGGGAAAGCAGCCGCTTCCCGCAGCACCCTTTGAAACATCATCGTGCTTTTTCCGCTTCCGGAACTGCCGGGGATAATGATCAATGACATAAAAAACTCCAAAAAAATAAAAGCCGCCCGCAAACTGCGGGCGGAATCAAAATCAGTAAAGCTGATACCCGTTCGGGTTGATCGAGTACTCATAGCGTTTCAGAAGGTCGATGTTTGCAACCTCCATACTGTTGAATACCTGATCGGAGAAGGAAGCCGCCGGCACAGTCGGATAATACCAGCTCTTGCTTCCAAAGTAGTCTCTCAGTTCCTGAGACTGGAAGATGTATCCGCGGCGCGCGTAGATCTCGTTCCTTGCATAGCACATCTGCTGCAGGGAGAGTGCTGAAACCTCCGCATCTGTCAGGTAACGCGCCGCGCTGTCATAGAAGATGTAATCGCTTGTGGTTGCCCTCGTAATCGTCCCGCCTGAATAAGATCCGATATTCTGATACGTATACCCGGGCTGGTCCAGCATATAGCCGCCGGGGGCAAGTTCAAACTCCTTCTGCTCAAGCAGACCGATATTGGCTGTCTCAACAGAATTGAAAACCGAGTCGCTGAAGGACGAAGCATCCGCTGTTCCCAAGTACCAGTTCTTTGCATTGAAATAATCGGACAGCTCAGTGGAGACAAAGATGTATCCCCTTCTTGCGTAAATCTCATTCTTCGCGTAGCAAAGCTCCTGCGCGCTCAGACCGCTGACGTCAGCTTCCGTCAGGTACCTGGTATTGCTGTCATAGAAGATGTATGTATCTGGATTGACATAATACTGTGCTGCCTGGGATCCGCTCAGATACTGGCTGACTACATCATAGCTGTAGCTGCCCGAATCCAGAGCATACATGCCGAGCGATGCCTCCACATCGGTAAGCATCTGCACATTGGCCGTCTCATAAGGATTCAGCATGGCATCCGAGAACTGTTCCGGTGTGTAGATCGGCGTATACCAGTACTGCATATTGAACCAGTTCTGCAGCTCCGTCGATACAAACTGCCTGCCGTTGCGCGCATAAATCTCATTCTTCGCGTAGCATACGACCTGTGCCGGCCAGCCGGCAACTGCGCTCGAGTCCAGGTAGACATAGCTGCTGGTCGGAAGCAGATATCCGTAAACCTGCTGCGCACCGGCGCTCTGTGTATTCATCAACAGAAGAACGGACATCAGGCACGATGCAGCCAAGAGCATCCCCAATCTGTGACCAATGATTGCATTCTCTTTCTTCATAACCAGGCCTCCTTGGCAAACGTCAGTTTCCATCTGATACAGTCCGTCCGGATCCCGGTCCCGGACTTTGATGTGCTTTCATTGTATCACCAGAAGCGGGAACAGATACGGCTGACAGTGCACATTTATTATAAAATAATTCTTAACTCAGCTGCCCAAGCCGCTCGATTACCTGTTCCATCAGCTGCTCGTACTTCGCGAGCTTTGCCTTCTCCTCTTCCACCTTGGACGCAGGCGCCTTTGAGAGGAACTTCTCATTGTGAAGCATGCCGCGGGAACGGTTCAGTTCTCCCTCGAGTTTCTTCTTTTCCTTTGTAAGCCGCTCGATCTCCTTCGCGACGTCCACAAGCTCCTCCATCGGAATGAAGATTGATGCATTGTGAATCAGGGTGGAGACTGCATCCTCCGCGATTCCCGCACGGTCTGCACGGACGATCACCTCAGGCGCAGAGGACAGCGACGCGAAGAAAAGACGGTCTTTCTCAAAGGTCTCACGAATCTTTTCATCCGGCGACACCACAAACACTCTCGCTTTTCTTGAAGGCGGAACGTTCATGGAAGTCCGGACCGCACGGATGGCGCGGACCGCGTCCTTAATCGTTTCGATCTCTGTCTCCTCTGCTTCAAAGCTCCACTCCTGCCGCCAGACAGGCCAGTCAGAAACCATGATGGAATCATCCGTGTCATTGACCGACTGATACAGCGCCTCCGTGATAAACGGCATGAACGGATGCAGAAGCTTCAGGGCCTGCACCAGCGTGTTCTTCAGAGTCCACAGCGCCGCACTCTTGGTCGGATCCGTATCTGAATACAGGCGCGGCTTCACCATTTCGATATACCAGTCACAGAACTCATCCCAGAAGAAATCATAGACCTTCTGCACAGCGATGCCCAGCTCAAACCGGTCCATGTTCTCCGTGACTTCCTTCGCAAGCGTATTCACCTTCGACAGAATCCAGCGGTCCGCATTCGTGAGCTGCGCCGGATCGATCTCAGCCGGCACTTCACTCTTATCGAAATTCATCAATATGAATCTCGTGGCGTTCCAGATCTTATTCGCGAAATTCCTCGAATTCTCCACGCGCTCAAAGTAGAACCGCATGTCATTGCCCGGCGCATTGCCTGTGACCAGCGTCAGCCTCAGCGCATCCGCGCCGTACTTTTCAATGATCTCCAGTGGGTCGATGCCGTTGCCCAAAGACTTCGACATCTTGCGCCCCTTATCGTCACGCACCAGACCGTGGATCAGGACGTACTTAAACGGGCTCTTCCCGGTCTGCTCGAGAGCCGAAAACACCATTCGGATGACCCAGAAGAAGATGATGTCGTATCCGGTTACCAGGACATCGGTCGGATAGAAATACTCCAGCTCCGGTGTCTTTTCCGGCCATCCTAAAGTCGAGAACGGCCACAGCGCGGAGGAGAACCAGGTATCAAGCAGGTCCTCATCCTGGGAAAAATGCGTCCCGCCGCACTTGGGACAGACCGCAGGCGCACCGCCCTGCCGTACGACCATCTCGCCGCACGCATCGCAGTAATACGCCGGAATCCGGTGTCCCCACCACAGCTGCCTGGAGATGCACCAGTCCTTGATATTCTCAAGCCAGTGGATATAAGTCTTGTCAAAATGCTCCGGCACAAAGTTCAGGTCATCTGTCTTCACAACCTCAAGCGCCGCCTTCGCCATCTCGTCCATCTTCACGAACCACTGAGGCTTCACCATCGGCTCGACAGTGGTATGGCAGCGGTCATGGGTACCGACCGCATGCGTATGCGGAACCGTCTTCACCAGAAGACCCATCGCATCCAGATCAGCAACGATCGCCTTTCTGGCCTCATAGCGGTCCATACCGGTATATTTCCCGCACAGCTCATTCATGGTGGCATCGTCATTCAGGATGTTGATCTCTTCCAGATCGTGCCGCTTACCGACTTCGAAGTCGTTGGGGTCATGCGCCGGCGTAATCTTCACGCAGCCGGTTCCGAACTCCTTGTCCACATAGGAATCCGCGATCACCGGAATCTGACGTCCGGTCAGCGGAAGCTCCAGCGTCTTCCCGACCAGGTCCGTGTAGCGCTCATCCTCCGGGTTCACCGCCACAGCGGTATCGCCCAGCATCGTCTCCGGACGGGTCGTCGCGATCTCCACGAAACGTCCCGGCTCCCCGACGACAGGATAATTGATATGCCAGAAGAATCCGTTCTGATCCTCGTGCTCCACCTCGGCATCGGACAGCGACGTCTGGCACTTCGGACACCAGTTGATGATCCTGTTCCCTTTATAGATGTAGCCTTTCTCATAAAGCCGGCAGAACACGTACTCGACAGCGGCGGAACACCCTTCATCCATGGTAAAGCGTTCCCGCTCCCAGTCAGCGGAAGAGCCCAGCTTCTTCAGCTGGGTCAGGATACGGCTGCCATATTCCTTCTTCCAGTCCCAGCAGTACTCCAGGAACTTCTCTCTCCCGATCTCATGCTTGTCGATGCCCTTGTCCTTGAGCGTATTCGTGACACGAACCTCTGTCGAGATCGCCGCGTGATCCGTCCCCGGCTGCCACAGCGCTTCGTAGCCCTGCATTCTCTTCCAGCGGATCAGAATATCCTGGAGCGTATTATCCAGGGCATGCCCCATATGCAGCTGTCCTGTGACATTTGGCGGAGGCATCACGATGGTGAACGGTTTTTTGTCCTTGTTCACCTTCGCGTGGAAATAACCCTTCTCCTCCCAGTTTCTGTAAATCTGGTCCTCCATTCCGGACGGATTGTATGTCTTGGCCAGTTCCTTTTTCCTCATCGCACTCACTCCTGATTCTGTTAGTCTAAAAATCGAGTAGGAAAGATCTGATCTCCCCTGCTCGATTCGGCGGCTGTATCTTCATAAAGCACTGGCGTGCCCGATGATTCGCTCACCTTCACAATAAAAGCCCGCTGCAGTTACAGTATACCGGCGATACGGGCACAAATCTCTTCCCTTCCGCTTCTGCTCTGGGCGGAAAATGGGATCACAACACTTCCCTTCGCAGCGTTCAGCCCTTCGCGAATCACCTTCAGCTGCGCGGAAACCTTGCTTCTTTTCAGCTTGTCTGCTTTCGTTGCGACCAGGACAGGCGTACGTCCGCTCTTCAGGATCCAGTCATACATCTGCCGGTCATTCGCATTTGGCTCATGACGGATATCCAGAAGAAGAAACACCGCGCGCAGATCTCTCTGGCTTTGCAGATAACGCTCGATCATCTTCCCCCATCTGGCCTTCTCTTCGAGAGATACGTTCGCATAGCCATACCCCGGAAGGTCGACCAGCTGAAACACGCAGGGTTCTTCCGGATCATCAGCTGTTCCTTCCCCCCGCTGCATCAGCGCGTCAATCTCATAGAAATTGATCGTGCGGGTCTTGCCCGGCGTCGCGCCGACCCTTGCAAGACGCTTGCGCTGCATCAGCACATTGATCAGGGAGGACTTGCCGACATTGGATCGTCCGGCAAATGCGATCTCTGGCAGTTCAGACGCAGAAAGCGTACTGGTAAAGCCGCAGACTGTTTTCAGTTCAGCGCTTCTCACCTTCATACGCCCTCACTCCTTCGTCAGCACCGGTTCATGCCCGGCCTTCGCCGGCCATTCACGAATCCGGCGGCTTCAGGCAGTCTCCTCCAGAGAATTCTTCTTCCTGCCGCGCTGCTTCTTCTCTTTTGTCTGTGCATCGTCCGACCGGATCAGCTCCGGTCTTTCGGTTCCGTCGACTGCTTCCTTCGTCATCACACACCCGGTGACAGTCTTATCGCTCGGGATCTCGTACATGACGTCAAGCATAGCGCCCTCTATGATGGACCGAAGGCCCCTTGCTCCGATCTTGCGCTCGATTGTCTTATCCGCAATCCGCTCAACCGCGTCCTTCTCGAAGGTCAGCTCCACGCCGTCCAGCTCAAACAGCTTCTGATACTGGCGGATGATCGCGTTTTTCGGCTCGGTCAGGATCCTGATCATCGCCTCTCTGTCCAGCGCATTCAGGCTCACCACAATCGGTACCCTTCCGATGAACTCCGGAATCAGTCCGAAGCGGATCAGATCCTGCGGCAGTACATTCTTCAGAAGCTCTCCGATATTCTCCTCGCGCTTCTCGGTGATCGACGCCAAAAATCCCATGGACTTTGTATCCATGCGGCTCTCGATGATCTTGTCAAGTCCTTCAAATGCGCCGCCGCAGATGAAGAGAATGTCTGTCGTATCAATCTGGATCAGTTCCTGGTGCGGGTGCTTTCTTCCGCCCTGCGGCGGAACAGACGCGACCGTCCCTTCAATGATCTTCAGCAGTGCCTGCTGCACCCCTTCGCCTGACACATCACGGGTGATCGAGACATTCTCACTCTTACGCGTGATCTTGTCGATCTCATCTATGTAGATGATTCCCCTCTGCGCCCTGTCAATGTCATAGTCAGCCGCCTGAATCAGCTTCAGGAGGATGTTCTCCACATCCTCGCCGACATAGCCGGCTTCCGTCAGAGAAGTCGCGTCCGCGATCGCAAACGGGACATTCAGCATCTTTGCGAGCGTCTGTGCCAGATAGGTCTTGCCTGATCCGGTCGGCCCGAGCATCAGAATGTTGCTCTTCTGAAGCTCGACTGAATCAGGCGTCGTGCGCGATGCCGATGCAAGCACTCTCTTGTAATGGTTATAGACCGCAACCGAAAGCGTCTTCTTGGCCTCCTCCTGCCCGATTACATATTCGTCCAGGAAGGCCTTGATCTCTACGGGCGTGCGCAGATTAATCTCGCTCTGGGCAAGCTCCACATCCTCCTCGGCCAGTTCATCTTCCAGGATCTCCGAGCAGACATCGATGCATTCATCACAGATATAGACGCCGCCCGGCCCTGCGATCAGCTTACGCACCTGATCCTCCGACTTGTTGCAGAAGGAGCATCTGATCTTATCAAAATTCTTTCCTGCCATGTTTCCCCTTGCTTTTATGACTGATTGCCTGCACTTACCGGGACATCACAACCTGGTCCACCAGACCGTATGTCCTGGCCTCCTCCGCACTCATCCAGTGATCACGCTCCGTATCGCGTTCAATCACCTCGATCGGCTGGCCTGTATTCTCCGCCAGATACTGATTGAGCCGCTTTCTGGTCTCAATAATCTGCTCTGCCTGGATCTTAATGTCACTCGCCTGCCCCTGGGCTCCGCCGGAAGGCTGGTGAATCATGATTCTGGAATTCGGAAGGGCATATCTCTTTCCCTTCGTTCCTCCTGCAAGGAGAAATGCACCCATGCTGGCTGCCATTCCGATGCAGGTCGTGGATACGTCGCACTTGATATAGCGCATCGTATCATAGATCGCCCACCCGGCAGACACGGAGCCGCCCGGGCTGTTGATGTACAGATGGATGTCCTTGTTCGGATCTTCCGATTCCAGGAACAGAAGCTCCGCGACGATGATATTCGCCGAGACGTCCGTAACCTCCTCGCCCAGGAAGATGATCCTGTCCTTCAGAAGTCTTGAATAGATATCATAGGATCTCTCTCCGCGGGACGTCTGTTCGATCACATATGGAATCAATGGCATAATACAGATCCTTTCCTCTGATCTGTCAGCTGAGACAAATCAGCTGATCAGTTGTTCTCCTCCGGTGTTTCTTCCAGGTCAACCGTCTCTTCCGGCATATCGACTTCGACAGCGTTTTCCGCTATGACCTTAACGGCTTCCTGTACCGCCAGATCCTGCTTCATCTGCTTCTTCGACTCTTCGCCCATCAGGTCATACAGCTTCTCCTTCTCCATATTGTAGGATTCCGCCATCTTCCCGATCTCTTCATCCAGCCGCTCATCGGAAATCTCGATGTTCTCGGCCTTTGCAACCGCCTCAAGAAGCAGGCTGTTCTGGATGCGCTCAAGCGCCTGCGGTTTCATCTGCTGCTCAAGCATCTCATCATTCATGCCGGTGATCTGCATATACTGCTGCATATTCATACCCTGAGACTGAATTCTCTGGGCAAACTCCTCCACCAGCGTCTTTGCCTGGTCATCCACCATCGCATCCGGGATGTCCATCTTCGCATTCTTCAGAGCAGCACGAACGGCAGCGGTCTCATTCTCCCGCTTCAGCTCACTCTCCTTGCGCTCACGGATCTTCTTCTCAACGGAAGCCTTATACTCATCAACCGTATCGAACTCAGAGACATCCTGGACAAAGTCATCGTCCAACTCCGGTACCTGATGCTCGGAAATCGCGTTGACCCTACACTTGAAGACAGCGTCCTTACCCTTGAGGTTCTCCGCATGGTAATCCTCCGGGAAGGTGACATTCACATCGAAGTCTTCCCCGATGTTCTTCCCGATGATCTGATCTTCGAAGCCCGGGATAAATGAGCCGGAACCGATCGTCAGGTCAAAGTCTTCCGCCTTGCCGCCATCAAACTGCTCCCCGTCAACATAGCCGTCAAAGTTCAGCTTGACACGGTCGCCATCCTGAACCGGACGGTCGTCCACATCGACATCGCGTGCATTCTGCTCACGCTCCCTGTCAATATCCGCCATGATCTCATCCGACGAGACGCTGATCTCCTTCTTCGGAATCTCCACGCCCTTATACTGGCCAAGCTCAACTTCAGGTCTCAGCGCAACAGTCGCGGTATAGATAAACGGCTTTCCTTCCTCGATCTGGGTGATATCGATCTGCGGGCGGGATACGATCTTCTCCCCGCTCTCCTTCGCAGCGTCATCATAAGTTGTCTGGAGAATGTAGTTCGCGGCTTCCTCAAAGAAAACCTGGGCTCCATACATCTTCTGAATCATCTTGCGGGGTGCCTTACCCTTTCTGAAACCGGGAAGGGCAATGCTGTTCTTCTGCCTCTGATAAGCCTTCTCGATGGCCTCGATAAACTTCTCCGCCGGAATCTCAATCGTCAGAACTGCCATATTGTTATCTTTTTTTTCAACTGTCACACTCATGAAATCTTGCTCCTTACATTGGATATCGTTGTCTGTTTCGGCTGCGCCTGAAAAGATCCAAATCCCCGCCAGCCGGGCAGGCGTCTGCCCCTTTTCTTCCGGCAACCGTTCAATCAGTATATCACAGGGAACAGGCTCAGCACAATCTGTTTTTCAACCGGGAACAGAAGCGCCAAAGGCGCGGCCTGATTGCGGAGCAGGCAGGGTTCCCGGTCTGGGGGAAGGGCTGTGAATGGAAACGGTAATCAGGCCCGGTAGATGATTGACGTTTTGATCTTATGTGCCTGTTCCTCGCCCAGCAGAAGCGCGATGATCTGAAGCGCGAACGCAATGGCGGTACCGGCGCCGCGGCTGGTCACGAACTGACCGGAAACCTCTGTTTCATTTGTTGTTGTGACAGCTCCTGTCAGGTATTCCTCATTTCCGGGATAACAGGTCGCGGTGTGTCCGGCCAGAAGTCCCAGCTGGCCAGGCACTCTGGGCGCTGCACAGATGGCACAGATCAGTGTATCGCTGCCTGCCGCTGCCTGCAGTGCTTTGGCAAGCGTCTTGTCCGCTGCCAGATTCAGCGTGCCCGGCATGCCGCCCGGAAGAACAAGCGCGCTGGCATCTTCCAGATTCACATCCTCGATCAGCGCGTCCGCCTCAAACACAATATCATGCGACCCCCGGACCGTCAGGTCTTTGCCGACTGCGCAGACAACCACTTCAAGCCCGGCTCTGCGGAGCAGATCCACCTGGGTCAGGCATTCGATTTCTTCCACACCCTGTGCTGCAAATACATACACTTTTTTCATTTTTCTCTCCTCTCATCTGGTTTACAGAAGCTTTGTGAACAAAATAGCAGGAAATGTTGCATTTCCAGTAGATATTCACTCTGCCTTGTGCTAAGATAGTAATGATTAACATGTCATTACACGATGCCGCTGGCGTTGCCCGGAAGGAGGATTCATATTATGACCGAGCAGAGAATTAACCAGTATAAACAGCTTGGGCTCACGATTGCCTATTACAGAAAACTGAAAGGCATTACGCAGCAGGCACTTGCCGAGGCGGTGAATCTGAGCCGCACTCATATCAGCAATCTGGAGGCCCCGAACATGCCGACCTCGATCTCGCTGGAGAAGCTGTTCGATATCGCTGAAGTACTGAACGTTCCTGTCAAAAACTTCTTTGATTTCCGGGACTGACGCCGGACAGCCTGATCTCGCAGATCCGGAATCCTGTTCAGAAACACTATGATTGAAAAGAGGTGCCCTCTTGTGAGGGCGCCTCTTTTTGTGAATGCAGCTTAGCCTTTGTTCCGGAATAGGATCTTCAGCACCTGTGATGCCGTCTTGTTCCGAAGTCCCTCCGGATCCGTCATGACGCTGTTCTCTCTTCCGATATACCAGCTCATCTTGCTGTAGCTTCTCAGGTAAGATGCACTTCTGCTGACGTCCTTATACTTTTTCATCCACTTCGGGTAGTATTTCTTCATATACTTTCTTGCAAGCTTCCACGCCTTACTCTTCTTCTTTCCCTTACTGCTCACCGTTCCGTTGATCATAACGCCCTGCGGACTCGAGTGTACCAGCACAACGCTTCCGTCCGTGCATCTCCCGATTACAATATAGACATGACCCGCCGCCAGACTCATGATGTCACCGGCCTTGTGTTTTTTAAACTTTCTGGCGCTCTTATAGGACCCCCACCCCCAGCTTGAGTAGACTCTGGTCATATCCTGCGCAAGCATGGTGAAGCTTCCCTGACCGCTCTTTGTATGGAAGGTGTTATAGAGCACCCAGCCGACATACCCGGAGCAGTCAAGGCCGTTCCGGTACTGGAATCTCGTGTTTCTGTAATCATAATTTGATTTCTGCTTCTTAAAGAATTTCTTCCACTGGGGAGAAACGCCGATCATGGTCTGTTCCTTCCCCGCATGGCCGCCGCCCCAGATATACATGGTCGATCCGACCGGCTCGATTGCTGTTTCCAGGAGATGGAGAATCGTAGACTTCTGGATCCTGTATCCCTTTGAGTCATAGAAGTTTCCTTCATCATCATAGCCATTCCTGATTGTTTTGGATCTTTGCGCCGCAAATGCGCTGCCTGCCGGCATACCCAGACTCATGATCATCACAAACAAAAGCACCTTCAAAGAAAACGTTTTTTTCATATCTGTTTACCTGTTTCCTTTTCTACCCATCAAACGGCCATGCAGCAACCAGATTCTCTAATTGTTACCGCATTGTAACCAAAAGTTAATAAAAGTGTAACATATTTTTCCGCACTCGAAAACCCTCTTTTTGATAGATTCTGCCGTCCTGCTTTCTGCCGATTCTGTGACGTATCACTGCTCTCTTTTTGTTCATTATGACGAAAAGAACGTCATGCGGCATCTTTTTCTCTACTTGTGCAGATAAGTCTGCACATATATCACAAAACCTTTCAGTAAATTAACATACTTTTCTATTTGTAATTCAGGCATGCTGAGAATAAGATATGCATGGGTGGGCGAAAGCTTTTTATAAGAGGCTGCCGGCACCACCGAATGGCAGGACCGGCAGCTTCCCACCCTGAAAACAGGCTCCCGTTACCGGGAGCCGCTTCTGTTCATGACACATTCCGTCAGACCCTGCCTGGATTCTTTCCGCTCAGGAACAGAACGCTTTCAATTCCCGGTACACTCTGCTCACCGGAAGGCCGACGATATTGAAGTAGTCTCCTTCGATGTGCGTGACATATCTGCAGAAGGCACCCTGAATTCCATATGCCCCCGCCTTGTCCATCGGTTCTCCTGTAGCAATATAGTCCTGAATCTCCTCTTCAGTCAGAGGAGCGACATACACATGACTCACCTCAGAGAAAGTCCTCGCACACTCCCTTCCTCCGATCCTGCCGTGAAGTGTCACGCCGGTACAGACATGGTGCGCTCTGCCTGACAGCAGCCGGAGCATCCGTGCCGCATCCGCTTCACTGTGCGGTTTTCCGAGTATCTCTCCATCCAGAGCGACAACCGTATCCGCACCGATTACGGCAAAGTCCCCGTCTTCTGCAGCCTGCCGGTAAACGTCTTCTGCCTTTCTGGCCGACAGCTTCTCCACCAGAGCGCACGGATCCGGTTCCGAAACATCTTCGTCTGCGCCAGACACGATTACTTCATGGAAAAGACCCGCTGTGTTCAGGAGCTCATCTCTTCTCGGAGATCCTGACGCAAGAATCAGTCTGATGTTTTCCGGCTTCATTACGATTCCTCCTGCGCGGACGGCTCTTCCTCCGCCTCGTCCTCCGCCTCTTCGACGATGCTGTCATCTGTCCCGGCGGCGCTGTCATTTTCTTCCTGCTCCGGATCAGCATCACTGCTGTCAGCCCCGTCTGCAGCACGCTCTTCTTCTGCCGCTTCGTCAATACGCTCCTGGCTCATCATCTGCGCCAGCATTCTTGCCGAGATCGCCTCGTCCTCGGCATCGGTCAGGTCGTCGTTCGTGATGGTCTTCATATCCTCAAGGGAAGGATGCTCCATCGCCGCGATCCTCCCGGCCTGGTTGGTGATGATTTCCTCAAACAGGTTGCGGGCTGCACGGGCATTCGCAAAGTTCTCCGGAGAGGACAGCTTCATGAGGGACAGCTTTTCCCGGACATGGGTTCTTGCCGAATCCTCGATCGTGTAATCATACTTCCTGCAGTTCATGTCAAAGATTGCCATCAGCTCGTCGATGGAATAATCCGGAAACTCAATGTACTTGTTGAACCGGCTCTTCAGACCCGGATTGCTGTTGATGAACCGCTCCATCGGTTCGGTATATCCGGCCACGATCACGATCAGGTCATCTCTGTGATCCTCCATCGCCTTCAGGATCGTGTCGATTGCCTCCTGCCCGAAATCCTCATTCTTCGCAGCAAGCGTATAGGCTTCATCGATGAACAGAACACCGCCGAGGGCGGCCTGAATCTGCTCCTGGGTCTTGAGCGCTGTCTGCCCGACATACCCTGCGACCAGGCCTGACCGGTCGACTTCGATCAGCTGTCCCTTCGACAGAATACCGATCTGGTTGTAGAGCTTCGCCAGAATTCTGGCTACCGTCGTCTTGCCGGTGCCGGGGTTGCCCGTAAACACAAGATGAAGGGAAACCGGCACCGATTTCAGTCCGGCATCTTCCCTTGCCTTCTGGATCTTTGCAAAATCCGTCAGCTCTTTCACATCGTGCTTGATCTTCTCCAGGCCGATCAGGTTGTTGAGGGTCTCCATCGGATCCTCTTCCGGTTCCGGTTTTGCCGGAGGCTCCTGCACCGCTTTGGGAGCCGGTCCTGTTGCAGCTTCCACCGGAGCCTTGGCATCACTGCTTTCGGACTGCGCACCGGCAGCGCCGGCCTGGGCTGCGCCCTGCGTCCGGGAAGAGGCTGCCTGTGCAGAGTTCTTTTTCGGCGTATCTGCCACGCCGAAGAAATCATCATACAGACTGGCTGTCAGCTGTCTCCTGGTTTCCTGGATCTGACGAATGATCTCATCTGTGTTCTCTTTTCCCATCTCTGTTCCCCGCTTAAACTCCTGTAAAGAACGTCATAAGTCCTTCCATGCTTCATTAATACTTCCGGTCTCTGATCTTGTCAGCCGCTTCGGAAGTCAGCTCTTTTGCCGTCCTTACCTCTGTCACCAGCCCGGCGTCCCGGATTGCGCGCAGCGCACGCTCCTCATCAGAGGCTTTCACATAGACCACGTAAACCTCTCTGTCAATCCTGCCCTTCTTTCCATAATTGCGCGGATCCATTGCGCTGTATCCGCCCACCGGAATCTCTTCCTGCTCAAAATGTGAGCATCTGTTCCAGATTCCGGCTGCGTCAAGGGCTTCCCTGATCCGTCCCTGTGTATCGCGGTCTCTCTTGCGAAAGACAGGCACCTTTTTTTCAAACAGACTCATCATACTTCCTTTTCTTCGGAAGTTTCCCCGCCCTCCGGCGCGGCTTCCGTTTGCTCCTCATTCTCCGGCGCGGCTTCCGTTTGCCCCTCGCCCTCCGGCGCGGTTTCCGTTTGCCCCTCATTCTCCGGCGCGGCTTCCGTTTGCTCCTCATTCTGCGGCGCGGCTTCCGTATGCTCCTCGCCCTCCGGCGCGGCTTCCGCTCCCGGTATTGAATATCCGGCCCGCTTCATTCCTGCCGTAAAGGCTTCTTCACTCATTTCCAGCCGCGCAGCAGCTATTTCTGCACTGTACAGTCCCGCTGCTACGTCCTCATAGCGCTCCTTCAGCCTGGCCTGCTCTGCACTGCGCGCAGCGGCAAGGGCAAGTTCCTTCGCCTTCTCGACCAGAACCTCCTCCGCCTGTGCCATACTGACAGCTCCTTCGTCAGGCTGCGTTACTTCCTCTTTCGCAGCTTCGGAATCAGAGGAATCCGCCCTTTCGACCGTTCTGTCCCGTGCCAGATCCCGTTCTTCTCCTGTCGGAATCTCAAGCGCCTTCTGCTCCGCGCGGATCGACAGAACCTGGATCAGCTGAACCAGGGCACCTGTCGCGGCGATCAGGAGCGGAAGCAGATTCAGAACCTGATTTTCCGTCAGCTTATCCTTGATCCACGGGATCTTCTGAAACGTGCCGGTCACGGGAAGATACGCATCACACAGAAGTCCGAGCACAACGCCGCCTTCGAGCGCAGTCAGGATAAACTTCAGTTTCTTTGCCGCAAGGGCAAAAAGAACACCCGCCGCAATGGCAATCACAAGCG
>CAMIVF010000002.1 GCA_946401715.1 uncultured Clostridia bacterium
GGGGTCAAAAGTACCTTTTGCCCCCAACTATGATGTACGGATCGCTCCGTTGCTTACAGATTTCTCTCGATCACAGCCTGCAGCTGCTGTTTCGGCACAAATCCGATCGACTCATCCACCTTCACACCGTCCTTAAACACGGCGACATAAGGGATAGAGCTGATTCCGAAACGAAGCGCCACACCCTGGTTGTCATCGACATCCATCGCGTAGAAGGAAGCCTTCTCACTCATCTCACCCGAAAGCTCCTCCAGAACCGGGGCGAGCATCTTGCACGGGCCGCACCAGGTCGCGTTGAAATCCACCACCACAACACCTTTGCTGATCGCTGCTTCAAATTCCGGGGCATCAATTTTCTTCACACTCATGGCAATTCTCCTTTTCCTTTTTCTTTGCTGCTTTTCACTGCTGTTTTTGTTTCTGCTTCTCATTCATACGGATCATTTCTGCTGATCCAGATAGGAAACCGCACTCAGCGCCGCGACATTCCCCTCGCCGGCTGCCTTGACATACTGATAAGGCGTGCCTGTAATATCTCCTGCCGCATAAAGACCCGGCAGGTTTGTCGCCATCTTACGGTCTACTTTCACATGATTTCCATCGAGAACAAGTCCCGGCACCAGCTTATCCGGCGAGACGCTCTCCCGCAGAAGGAAGATCCCGTCCGTCTCGATCTCGCCCTCGTCTGTCTCAAGCACCATTCTGCCGTCTCTTCTGGAGATGCCCTTCGGGCTGCTCTTCCTCACTTCGATATTCGGCCTGTCCGGAAACAGCTCATCGGGCATGGCGTCCAGATCTGCTTTTTTATAAACCGGAAGATACACCACCTTCTCCGCCATCTCTGCGAGGAACCTTGCGTCACTTTCCTCCTTCGGCGCATAGCCTGCCACGACTGCTTCCTTCCCGCGGTACAGTGCAGCATCGCAGGTCGCGCAGTAACTCACACCGCGCCCCAGGTTTTCGTCCTCGCCGGGAAGCGGCTTGCCGAAGCTCACGCCGGACGCGAGGATTACCGTGGACGCCTCTACAAAATCCTGGTCGATCTGCAGACTGAAATACGTGCCCATCGCGTAGATCATCGCCACCTTCCGGTCGGTAATCTGAATATCCATCTTCTTCAGATGCTCCAGAAAACGCTCTGCCAGAGCGTCTCCTGAAATCTCCGGCAGTCCGGGATAATTCCGGATCTGATGTGCCTTCGATACTTTGTCGGAGCTGCCGGCGCTTCCCAGAAGGAGAACGCTCTTGTTTCTCGCTGTTGCTGTGATCGCCGCGGAAATGCCCGCAGGACCCGTTCCGATAATCGCGATGTCATATCTCTGTTCCATCTTTCGTTCTCCTTCGTAAACGCTGGACCGGTGCGTATCCTTGATTGTTTGAAATTAGATTGCGTACAATCTTTATAGGATTACTATACAGGAATCCGCCTCCTGTGTCAACCCCTGTCATCGATCGATCTGCCCGGAGATTCCACCCTTTACATTCATTCACATTTCAAAGATAATAGGATGCAGAAGGAGGATCCCGCCATGAAATCTCCCAAGTTTCTCTCAGGCTACACCAGTCTTGAAAAATCCTGGGTTATCTATGACATCGGCAATTCTGCATTTACGCTTCTTGTCACAACGCTGATTCCGATCTGGTTCAACACGCTGTGTGACCGTGCAGGCATCAGCAGCATCGATTATCTGGCCAACTGGAGCTATGCAACTTCGGTCGCGACGATTCTGATGATTTTTGCAGGTCCCATCTTTGGCGCGATGGCGGATCACAAAGGATACAAGAAACGGCTCTTCACCGCATCTCTTGTCCTCGGAACCGCAAGCTGCGCTTTCATGGGAATTACGGGAATCCTTCCGCTTCCGGTGGCAATGATCTGGATTGTCTATCTTGTCGTCTATGTCATCGCCAAGGTTGCGTACCAGACGTCTCTCGTTCTGTACGATTCGATGCTTGTCGATGTGACAACGCCGGAGCGCATGGATCTGATTTCTTCCAACGGCTATGCATGGGGTTACATCGGATCCTGTATTCCGTTCCTGGCTGCCCTGATTCTGTACCTGCTTGCCAGCAAGGACGTCCTTCCCATGAGCGCGGCGATCCTGCTGGGATTCTGCATTACCGCCGTATGGTGGTATGCCGTCACCGTCCCGCTGCTGAAGCAGTATCACCAGAAGTACTATGTTGACGCCAAGGATGCTTACATCAGTGAAAGCTTTGCGCGGATCGGACACACACTGAAAGAGCTTGCAACGAAAGAGCGTAAGATCCTGCTCTTTTTGCTGGCGTTCTTCCTCTACATTGACGGTGTGTACACCATCATCGATGAGGCGGTTGCCATCGGGACCGCCCTCGGCCTGGACCAGGTCGGCCTGCTTGTCGTGCTTTTGCTGACGCAGATCGTCGCCTTTGCCTTCGCGGTCCTGTTTGGCCGGCTGTCACAGAAATATTCCACCATCGCGCTGATCTCGATCGCCATCATCGGCTATTTCTCCGTTGCGATCTACGCACTGTTCATGAAGACCCTCTGGCAGTTCGGCATCATGGCGTTCGTGGTCGGCATGTTCCAGGGTGCGATCCAGGCACTCTCCAGATCCTACTACGCGAAGATCATCCCGCCGGATTCCAGCGGAGAATACTTCGGTATCTATGATATCTGCGGAAAGGGCGCTGCCTTCGTCGGCACCATGCTGATCGGTGTGACGACCAAGCTGACAGGGTCTGTCAACATCGGCGTCGGCACCCTGGCCTTCCTGTTCCTGGGCGGCCTGATCCTGCTGCGCCTCGCGGACCGGGCGAAAGCCTGAACCATTCTGATGAACCGGACAGAAAAGACGCAGCTTTTGCAAGCCGCGTCTTTTCTCTTTTTATTCTTCAGATCTGCGTCCGTTAACCCTTCAGGCCGCGTGACTGCCGGTCCATGTCCTCCACGACGATGTCATAGATCTCGCCGAGCGACCTGCAGTACTCCAGCACTTTCCATGGTTCATTGGTATGATAGTGGATCTTGATCGGGTCTCCGTCCCCACCGACCGCCAGCAGGCAGTCTCCCTGGAAGTTTTTGGTAAAATACTCCGCCACCTCGTCTTCGTCCAGATCGTCTCCATCGATCAGGAGCTGTGTGTCATATCTGAATTCAAGCATATTCTTTTCCTCACTTTTCCTGCTGCCATTACACCTGCGGCTTCCTGCTTCAGTGTGCATACAGATCACCGCAGCGGATTGAGCCGCCATGATTGTACCCGCAAGGGCCGCTTTCGTCAAATCTTCTTCCGGATTGTTTTTCTGTCACTTCTCGTCCAGCACCTGGAATATCCCGAATTTGAGATAGTACGATGCATCTTCTCCCCACAGGATCGGGTGATCCGGCGCCTGCGCGCGGAATTCTACCTGTCTGAGCCGCTTTCTTGCTCCGCGTGCCGCCTCGGCCAGCGTCTTCCTGAATAAAGCTTCGTCCATAAAATGTGAGCATGAGCAGGTTGCCAGGAAGCCGCCGTTTTTCACCAGCTTCATACCGCGCAGGTTAATCTCGCGGTACCCTTTCACCGCGTTCTTCGTTGCCTGTCTGGACTTGGTAAATGCAGGCGGATCAAGGATGACAACATCAAACTTCCGGCCTTCCCCCTCCAGCCGGGGAAGAAGCTCGAAGACATCTGCAACGCAATACTCCACCACCTTGTCCAGTCCGTTCGCGGACGCATTTTCCCGTGCCATCGCAATGGCTGAGTCAGAAGCGTCCACCGAAAGCACAGACGAAGCGCCTGCCGCGGCTGCATTCAGGCCGAATGAGCCCGTGTGCGTGAAACAGTCAAGGACAGACGGCGCCGCAAGATTCCTCACCAGATCTGCCACTGCCCGGCGGTTGTACTTCTGATCCAGGAAGAATCCGGTTTTCTGCCCATCCTTCACGTCCACGGTATAGCGGATTCCATTCTCGATGATCGGAACACAGGTGTCAAACGCCGGACCGATGAATCCCTTCACCCGCTCCAGCCCTTCCAGCAGGCGCACCTTCGCGTCGCTGCGCTCGAAGATCCCGCGTATGGTGATGCCGTCTTCCTCCATTATCCCGACCAGGTCCAGCAGGATCAGTTCCTTCAGGCGGTCTGTCCCAAGTGCAAGGGATTCGATCACCAGAACATCGGAAAACTTATCGACAGTGATGCCGGGAAGAAAATCTGCCTCACCAAAGATCACACGGCAGCAGCCGGTATCCGGCCCCATCACCGCCTTGCGCGTCTCCCAGGCATCCCGTACCCGGTCCCTGAAAAAGGAGGGCGTTATTCCCTCCTTTTCATACCGCGCAAGCATACGGACACGGATCTTTGAAGCGGGGTTGAAACAGCCAAAGCCCAGCACATATCCGTCAAAATCCTTCACCCGGACAATTCCGCCGCCGCAGACACCTGTGCAGCCGGTTTCGTCCGCCGAAGCCGCTCCGGTCCCGGCCTCAGCCGGACCGACCCTGTCAATCTCATTGTCATAAATCCAGGCGCCACCCGCCTTCAGGCTCCGCGCTCCGCCTTTTCTGACCACAACCTCTCCCTCACAGGGAAGAGGCGCACGGGACGCCGTATCTGTGAATCCTGCGTTTTTACAGTATTCCGCTAACCATTCCTTTACTGTCACTTATCTGCATCCTTTTTTAATTTCCCGACAACATCTGCTGCAGTCATCTTCCGGGAGTCTGCCCGCTCACGCTTCTGCACGTCCATGCGCAGCAGCTGATAAATCGCAGCCGTGACCGGCACGGCAAAAACCATACCAACGATTCCGCCGATCCCGCCGCCGACCGAAACAGACGCGATCACCCAGATGCCCGGAAGTCCCAGCGAGGTTCCGACCACGCGCGGGTAGATCAGATTGTCCTCCAGCTGCTGCAGGCAGAAGATGAAGATCAGGAATTCAATCGCCTTGACCGGGCTGACTGACAGACACATCAGGGCGCCGACAATCGCACCCAGATAGCAGCCCAGAACGGGGATCAGCGCCGTGACACCGATCACTGTGCCGATCATCGGTGCGTACGGAAGCCGTAAGATCCACATACCGACTGCGCAGAGCACGCCGATGATGATGCCCTCCGTGATCTGGCCGACGATGAAACTGTGGAAGCAGCTGTCCACAACCGAAAGGAACGGATCGATCTTTTCTACCCAGCCGGTGCTCAGATAGCTCCGGAACAGTCTCCGGAACTGCCCGGCCAGCTTCTCCTTGCCAAGCAGAATGTAGATCGAGAAGATGAACCCCATGAAGACGGTCATGAATCCGGAAGTCAGCGATCCCAGAAGGCTGGTCAGGCTGGCGATTCCCGAGCCCGGTGAGCTGTTTGCACCGTTGGTCAGGAAGTTTACGATTCCTTCCACGAGCTTCTGGTAATCCAGCTTCTGGATCGCGTCCTGGATTTCCTCCGGCAGAATCTCCATGATCTTCTCATTCTGCGCAAGATCCTGCAGAAGTCCCGGGATCTGCTGCGTGATCAGGTTCAGCGCCTTGACCAACTGCGGAATCACGATACAGAGCAGAAGAACAACCGCGCCGAGAATGGTTGCAATCGCCAGAATCAGGCAGACAGCCCGGCGCGATTTCTGAACCCACTTCTCGCCGGAGCGCTTTTTGAAATAGTGCTTCTCATACACGCTCATCAGAATGTTGACCATGTACGCAAGCGCAAATCCGATCAGCAGCGGCGCAGCCGCACTGAACATCTTTCCGAGCAGGTTCAGAAGAGGCTTCCACCACGTGACCGCAAGATACACAAGGAAGAACGTAGTTCCCAGTCTCATACAGGTTCTGGTGGTGAAACTGATTACATGTTTGTGCTTATTCTCTTCCATATCCAGTTCCTTCCTTTCACCGTATCTTCTGACTGTATCCTCGTCTGCCTCCGTCCTCTGTCATCTCCGGCAGCCTCATTCTCTCAGTCTGTGTGCGTCAGCCGGCACACCTTTACTCCGCCTTCTGTGCCAGGAGTTTTTCCACCGACACCAGCTTCGTACACAGAGCAAGCACCTTCGCGGCCGTCTTCAGATCCTCCAGCGGCGGGAAGGACGGCGCGATACGAATATTGGAGTCATGCGGATCCTTTCCGCCCGGCCAGGTAGCGCCTGCAGGAGTCAGGGCAACGCCTGCCTTCGCGCAGCGCATCACGACTGCCTTCGCGCAGCCTTCCATCGTGTCAAATGACATGAAATAGCCGCCCTTGGGCGATGTCCACTTAGCAATATCAAGGCCACCCAGTTCCTGGGAGAGGATTTCCTCCACCGCCTCGAACTTCGGGCGCAGGATGTCCGCGTGCTTCTTCATATGCTCCACCATACCATGGATGTCCCCGAAAAACCTGACATGGCGCAGCTGATTCACCTTATCGTGACCGATCGTCTGAACCTTCAGCTGACTGCGGATGTCTTCCAGATTGTTCAGCGATGCGGCAAGGGCCGCAATTCCGCTGCCCGGGAAAGAGATCTTCGAGGTAGACGCGAACTTGTACACCAGATCCGGATTCCCGGCTCGCTTGCACTCTCCCAGAATCTCAATCACTCTGTCCTGATCCATGTCATACAGATGATGCACGGTGTAGGCATTGTCCCAGTAGATCCTGAAATCCGTAGCCGCCGGCTCCAGCCGTGCCATCCGCATGACGGTCTCATCCGAGTAGGAATTGCCGGTAGGATTCGAATACTTCGGCACGCACCAGATTCCCTTGATCGACGCATCCTCTGCCACAAGCTTCTCTACCAGGTCCATGTCCGGGCCTGTCGGAAGCATCGGAACAGGAATATTTTCGATGCCAAAGTATTCCGTAATCCGGAAATGGCGGTCATATCCGGGTACGACGCACAAAAACTTCACCTTGTCCAGCTTGCACCAGGGTGTGCAGCCCATGACGCCATGGCTGTAGGATCTGGAGATCTGGTCATACATCACGTTCAGGGAGCTGTTCCCGTAGATGATCAGGTGGTCCTTCGGAACCTCCATCATGTCCGCCATCAGCTGCAGCGCTTCCGGAATGCCATCCATCACGCCGTAATTGCGGCAGTCTGTGCCGTCCTCACAGCGCAGATCCGAATCAGAATTCAGCACGTCCATCATGCCCATCGAAAGATCCAGCTGCGCGATGCTCGGCTTGCCTCTGGCCATATTCAGGTTCAGGTCCAGCGCCTGCGCCTGCTTGTACTGCACTTTCAGCTGTGCCTGCAGTTCCTCCAGCTCTTCTCTTGTCATCTCCGAAAATGGTTTCATTTTTCCTTCTCCTGTTTCTTCCGGTTCTGTGATTCTTCTCGCTGTAATAATAGAATGTGAGGTAAAAAAAGTAAAGAAAAGGTTACAGTTCGTGTTATACTCAAAGAAATGAAACCGTTGACGGCATCATTCCGGCTTCTGCGCCGGTGGAAGGCAGCCTTCTATGAGATCAACCAGGAGCACCCTTGTTATTTGTACCATGATGATCACCCTGTCGGCCGTGTTCTGTGCCCGCGCAGAATCCGCCTATTCGCTTGCAGGAGCCGGATCAGACGATCGTATGCCTGCGGGCGCGGCAGCCGGGATGGAGGAAAGTACATCTGCAGGTACGGCAGCCGGATCACAGAGCGGCAGTTCAGACAGCACTTCCACCCAGGAGCATGTTGACCGTTCCGGAGGACGCGTATTCACGACAGATGCTTCTGACCGGCCTGCTCCCGGCACATTTCCCGCATCCGGCTCGGAGATCCTTCCGGACGATGAGATGCTCACTGTCATGGGTGCTTCCAGTACGCTTACCAACGAAACGGTAGCGGGGGAATACGAGTGGGTAAAGACAGAGATGGCGGGCCGATTCATGCCTTATGTCATCGATCATGCCGAAGGGAATCCGAATGTCATTCATTTCCTGTATCTGTACGGACACGATGTTACCTCGCCGGACTCCTTCGAGATGACAGAGGATGAGAGGCAGGCACGGCTGCCTCTTCTGGGAGATGATGTGAAGGGCCTGGTCCCGCTCTTTATGCAGTGGGACTGGCGCTGGGGATATGACTGGTACGGCGGAGGCCCGATCGGCCTGACCGGCTGTGCGCCTACCTGTATGGCCATGATCGGCATGGGACTGACCGGCGACGAATCCTTCAATCCCAGGCAGATGTGCGTCTACTCGGAAAACGCCGGCTTCTGGGTGCCCGGATCGGGTACTTCCTGGAGTCTCGTGACCAATGCATTTCCGAACCACCCGATCCAGGTCTGGCAGATCAGTCCTGACGAGGGCAGCATACGTGCAGAGCTCCAGGCAGGGCACCCCGTCCTGATCAACGTCGGCATCGGGAAGTTCTCCGCGGTCGGGCACTTCATGGTGCTGGCAGGGCTTGCGGACGACGGGACCTTTATCCTGAACGACCCGAACAATCTGGAAAACTGCTCCAGAACATGGCCCTGGGCAGACCTGGGGTCAGATATTGTCAATGCATGGAGCTGCGCGCTGAGCAGCTGATGCAGACAGCTGATTCAAGTCTGCCGCTGACAGACGAACGCCGGGAGGTGCCTTTCATGGCACGTCCCGGCATTTTGCTCTCTCCGATGTCTTTCTACAGCGCACTCGCCTTGTCAAAGAACTTGAACAGCTCCCGGAAGTACTTCCCCATCGACTCCGGATCACTGGCGTAGATCTCGTGTTCCGCTCCGGGAAAACGAACCAGCTTCACATGCTTCACCTTCCGGGCGAATTCATTCTGCCCTTCGTTGTCGACATAGATATCCTTGCCTGCCTGGCAGAGCAGAACCGGAATCGTAATCTTTTCCAGCTCGAGGGCCGCATCCTGTGTCGCCTTCATCGCTGCGCGTCCCCAGTTCCAGGTTGCCGCGTTCATCGTGTATTTTCCCTCTGACGCCGGATCCGTCCGCAGCGCAAACTGATAATCGAAACGTGACCTCGAGCTCGCTCCGCTTCCTTCAAAGTCCGGCTTGTCCGGGTCAAAGCGGTTCATCCCCGGCATCAGCTCTTTCTTCCAGCCGCGCACCTTCGATGCGAGCATGAGCAGTTTCACCTGCCACATCGGCGTCTCGCCAAAGTTCATCCGCAGCATCGGGGAAGACAGGACCGCCGCGCAGAAGTATTCCGGGTAACGCTCCAGAAACAGTGTACTGACGCAGCCGCCCATGGAATGCGCATACAGCAGAAGATTCTTCCGGTTCTTCGCAGCCCTGTCAGACTGTCTGTCCTTGCGGAGGAAAGATCTCGTTTTGAGATCCGCCGTGCCCGGAAGGACGACCTGATCCAGAAAACACTTCAGGTCTTCCACATATTCCGAAAAATCTTCCACATCGACAATGTCCGGCGCTTCGGGATTGCCCGAACCGCCATGGCCTCTTTGCTCGATAAAGTAGACCGAATAGCCATTCTTCCAGAATCGGTACGCGGTCTCGTGAAACTTCCCGAAGAATTCACAGAAACCATGCACCATGACGATCACGGCCTTCGCGTCCGGCCGTATGGCTCTGTAATACTGAATCTTTTTTCCGTCGAAGCTGTCGAACGTGGCACCGGTCACATATTTCTTCAGCCACGGCTTCAGGATCCTTTCCGCCGCTTCTTTGAATCTGTCTTCTACGAAAGGTGTCATAGTCACTCCTCACAGGCCGGATTCATTCATATACCGCTCCTGCTCTTCCGTCAGCGTGTCGATCTCTTTCCCGAGGAACGCAAGCTTCTTCCTGGCGATCTCCATGTCAACCTGAGCCGGAACATCCATCAGCATCGAATCAAACTGGCCCTTATGCTCCACCAGATATTTCGCGCACAGCGCCTGCACCGCGAAGGACATATCCATAATCTCCGCAGGGTGCCCGTCTCCGCAGGCAAGGTTCACGAGTCTGCCCTCTCCGAGGATATAGATCCATTTCCCGTCCGGAAGCTGGTATCCGACGATATTGTCACGCATCGCCTGTGTCTGAATGGCATGTTCCCTGAGCCAGGCGATATCAACCTCACAGTCGAAATGACCTGCGTTGCAGCAGATCGCGCCGTCCTTCATATTGCTGAAATCTTCCTCGTCAATCACTTTATTGCAGCCAGTCACCGTAACGAAGAAGTCACCCAGCCGGGCAGCCTGTGCCATCGGCATGACATCGTATCCGTCCATGACCGCTTCAATCGCCTTGACCGGATCAATCTCCGTGATAATGACCCGTGCGCCCAGCGCCTTCGCCCGCATGGCAACCCCGCGGCCGCACCAGCCATAGCCCGCAACAACGACCGTCTTGCCGGCAACGATCAGGTTCGTGGTCCTGTTGATTCCATCCCACACGGACTGTCCCGTTCCGTAGCGGTTGTCGAAGAGATGCTTCATCATCGCGTTGTTGACGCGCACCATCGGGAAGCGCAGCTTCCCTTCTCGGTTCAGCGCCTCCAGCCGGATGATGCCGGTTGTTGTCTCCTCGCAGCCTCCGATCACGCCCGGAATCAGATCCTGCATCTGTGTGTGCATCATATGCACCAGGTCTCCGCCGTCGTCGATAATAATGTTCGGCCCGCAGGACAGAACCGCCCTGATATGAGCATCATATTCTTCCGGCGTGACATTGTACTTCGCATGGACCTCCAGTCCCTGCGATACCAGTGCCGCCGCGACATCGTCCTGGGTGGACAGGGGGTTGGAGCCTGTCACATACATCTCGGCACCTCCCGCTGCCAGCGTCAGGCACAGATAAGCCGTCTTCGCCTCCAGATGAACCGACAGCGCAATCTTCTGCCCCGCAAAAGGCTTTGTCCTTGCGAATTCCTCCGTCAGCATCGTCAGGAGCGGGCAGTTTCTCCGCACCCACTCGATCTTCCTCATACCCGATTCCGCCAGGCTGATATCCTTGATCTCACTTGCCATGTCTGTTTCTCCTGCTTCCTTTCTGTATCCTCTGCCTGTTTCTTTTGATCTGAAGCGATTGATCTCTTTCACAAAATGATAATACCGCCAATCTTTGATTGCGGATTTGTTCTGCGCTTCACAGTCCCAGCCGTCCGCACATCTGCCGGATTTCAAAGAACACCCGCTCTTCGTCGATCGTCTTCAGTTCCCTGCCCTGCATCACGATCCTTCCGTCGATGATCACAGTGTCGGTCTCGGATCCGTCCGCGCTGTAGCAAAGCGCTGCAACCGGATTGTTGTTCGGCATCATGCTCGCCGTATCCAGACGCAGGATTGCAAGGTCCGCCTTCTTCCCGACTTCGATCGATCCTGTATGCAGGCGCAGTGCCCTGGCGCCTGCAATCGTCGCTGCCTCAAACACCTCTGGCGCTCCGACGCACTGCGGTGTCCTGTGCGTTCCCTTGTGAATCAGCGCCAGATGCCCCATTTCACGGAACAGATTCTGGGCATTATTGGACGCCGCGCCATCCGTGCCAAGGCAGACATTCACACCCGCCCCGAGAAGCTCCTGAACCGGCGCGAATCCATTTCCCAGCTTCATATTGGAAGCCGGGTTTGTCACCACGCTCACCCCATTCTGCGCAAGAATGGAGATGTCATTTCCCTCCAGCTGCACGCAGTGCGCCGCAATCGCCGGCACGTCGAACACGCCTGCCCTGTACGCATATTCAATCGGCGTACAGTCATGATCCCGGCGCATATTCTCGATCTCTGTCACTGACTCGGACAGATGTATGTGGATGCCAAGCCCCTTCTCCTTCGCCACGTCCGCCACCATACGCAGGTACGCAGGACCGCAGGTGTAAGGCGCATGGGGACCAAGAAGAAAGGTCAGCCTGTCACAGTCCTTTCCGTCGTTCATCTCCTCAAGCGCTTCCTGCAGACGCCTGTCGCTTCTGTCACAGGCATCTCCGACCAGACCTCTGCAGATCACAGCCCGCATGCCGCTCTCGCGCACAGCCCTCGTCGTCTGATGGACATGCATCTGCATATCATTAAATGTGGTCGTTCCGGAACGGATCATCTCGATCTGCGACAGCAGCGATCCCCAGTATGCATCCTCTGAGGTCAGCTGATCCTCAATCGGCGACACGCGCCCGAACAGCCAGTCCATAAAAGACAGATCATCCGCGCAGTTGCGCATCATGGACATATACGTATGGGTATGCGCATTGATCAGGCCGGGGATCACCAGACGGTCCTTCCCGCTGATCACCTCGTCTTCTGAAAAGCCTTCCGGTTTTTCGTCAATCCCGGCAATCAGATCACCGGCAATGTAGATTGTATGCCTGCCCGTCTCCGGACCCTTCCCGCCCGGCAGAACAGCCAGCGCGTCCCGGATTACAATTCCCATGTCAATACACCTCCACAGACTCTTCGCGGTTTCTGCTCCGCGCCCCACAATCTTACCATACCAGATCAAGCATTTCCACAACACACTGCTCTGGCCTCATTCCATTTCCGCAAACAGAATGCCGTTTTCCTGTGCGTACCGCTGTGCCGCACTTTTGCTTTTTCCGCAGATGACAAGGTCCGGACTGCATCCCTTGAATACATCCCTCTCCATATCAGATCGTTCGCTCACCACTGCCCCTCCTGCAGAACAAAAAACCTGATTACGCGAAACAGTATACTCTATTTCGCGTAATCAGGTAACCTGTGTTCAGTGCTTTCCGGTCATCAGGCAGGTGCGGTCATCTCCTGACGGCCGGCATATCCGCCATCGGCGCAAAGGTATTCTCACTGTGCGTCCCCGACGTATCCTCCGCAGTACTGACACTTGCTGCCCTGCCCGATCTCAGTCTGCGCGCCGCAGTACGGGCACTTGATCATCTTCGGCCCTGCAGCCGCGGCTGCAGCTTCCTCACGCACAGTCTGCTGTGCGCCCGTCAGTGCCGCCGTAATCTCCTCCCCGAGCTTCTCGTACTTGGTATACTCCGGATTGGTGTGAGGGTCATATACCGTAGGCGCGGCAGTTCCGCCGAGTGCGTTCAGGACACCCATAATGCCGTCTCCGACAGAACCCTGCGACGGCGTGATGCACACGTCCGTGTTATTCAGATCAAACCTCATCTCATCAAAGTACGGGTTATTCACATTGATGATGTAATGAAAATCATACTTGTACTCATAGCGCGGCGGATTATAGGAAACCCACTTGGTCTGATCGCCTTCCTTCACCTCGCGTTTGATTTCATCTCTGTCCTCGTCAACATCTACCCTGCATCCTGTGATATCAGCATATGAAATGACGTCCGGGTTCTCCTCCCCGATCTTTCTGGGATCGCGTGTTAAGATAAACTTCTTCGCATTCTCATCCAAAAGAACATTCCACCTGTCACAGGCAATTGTCCGGGTAATCTTGAAGTTTTTTACCTCCTCCAGGTTTTTCAGACGGTATTCGAGCTGTTCCTTAATCTGATCGACCGTACTGTGCCTGCGCTCATCAAACCACACTGACAGTTTACTTGCACATGCCTTGCAGCAATTGCCATCCTCCAGTTTACGGTTTCCCAGCAGGCCGATTGTCGCTCCGCAGATATCACAGTTTTTATCCTTAATCAATCCAAACAGTGCCATCTTCAAGTCCTCCTGTCTGTACTCTGACCCTCCGGGCCAGATCGCTTTCCCTCCAAATATAGTGTATCAAAGCTTTCTTCTGTATGCAAAGCATTTTCAGCCTGTTTGCATGCACGCCGCCTGCAGAAAGCGCCCGGAGCAATATCTGCCCCGGGCGCTGAAGTCTGTGATATATGCAATTATTTACGCTGCCGGTTCTTCTGTCTCCGGCACCTCCTGTGCAGCTGTCTCCATCGGAATGCCAGCCTCAGCGAACAGCTCCATGGCTGCTTCTGCGTTGAAGGACTCAACCCAGGCATTCAGATCCTGCACCGTATTGACCGGCGCCAGGTTCGTCACATCGACCTCTTCGATCGTGTCGTCCGCAGCCGGACCGCCGTATACTCTTGCATTGTAGAAGACCTTGTCGTTGACACGGTACGCAATGGTCTGGGCACCGCTCTCGTCGACATCGTAGGCTACCTCGCCGTTCATACCGCCGGCATCAATCCGGAAGGTTCCGATCATGCCGCCATTCTGCGCCACTTCAAGATCCATATCTGTGATGGTCACCTTCGCTGCAGTCTCTCCATTCACCAGAAGATCGATTTCCTCATTCAGCTTGCCGCCGGCAGCACTGCCCTGTCCGAGGAGATCCATTTCATTCACTCCCTCCATTCCGTTCATCATGGACAGCAGCATTGCTCCGGGAGTGACCTCAAACGCATGCTCTTCTCCATCCTGGATTGCCTTGCAGCTGAACAGCTCATACTCCGTACCGCCTGCTTCCAGCGCAGCGGAAAATCCTGCCGCACTCTGATCAGCGCTCTGCTGTACTTTAACGACGATTCCCGGCATTCCGGAGAAATCAGCCGCTGCCGCACTGTCGATCACGCTGTGGAACTGATCCAGCAGATCCTGTCCGGTCAGCTGCACGCTGCCGCCGGATACCGCAGATACGAGATCGCTGAGGCTCGAAACCGCATCACTCTGAAGCAGGGACTCGACCAGCTGATCCTGTGACAGCGCATCCATGACGCCCTTCATCACGTCGCCCATCTTCTCTGACGGGATCGCGAAGATCTGCGTCTGGACATCCGCACTCAGGCTTCCGATGGTAAGCACTTCCTGCGCAGCGTCCTGCTGCAGGTTGTTCATGACAGGCATCAGATAGCTCATCAGCTCCTCCTGCCAGACTTCCGCCGGTACTGACACAAAGAAGTCAACAAACTTCTGAGCCGTTTCCATGCCCATGTCGATCATCATCTGTATGATCTTGTTCTGGACCGAGCCCGCATCATCGGAACCGGTAAACAAAGAGCCGGACTGCAGGCTGTCCAGTAATGACTGCGGGCTGACCGCAATCGTCTGGTCAAAGTATTCCGGAATGCTGATATATGTCATACCGGTTCCCATGTCGACACAGCCCAGTACATGGAACAGCTGTGTATCATTCACTTTGACAGACAACAGGCCCTTGAGCAGGTCATCGCCCGGAACCACTTTGACATATCCGTCCGCAGTCTTCAGCCAGGACAAGTCTGTACCGCTTTCCGCAGTCAGGTCATAGAGTCCATCCCCGAATTCCAGCGAGATTCCGCCTTCATACGGAGTGTCCTGTGCCGCGTCCACTGACTCTTCCAGGACATCCTCAAGTCCGGACAGAAGCTCTGTCTCATCGGTCTCCTGCGCACAGGCACTCAGCCCTGCAGCAGTCATGACAGCCGCTGTTCCCAAAGCCAGTACGGTTTGAAACACTTTCCTCATTCCCATATGATACCTCCTCACGGTTATGAAATTATACTGCTCCACGCCGCGGCTGTGATACGCTGACAGCTTGGCGGCATGGTATCCTCACTTCTTTACCAGGACTCTTCGTCGTCCTCAGAATCCCCGTCCTCGACGTCCTCAACGTCCTCGCCATCCTCGTCTGCATCCTGCTCTTCGTCAAAATCTTCTTCCATCTCTTCGTCGGCATCGTAGTCAGTGCCGGCGTCATCTGCGTAAGCAGTATTTCCTCCGCCGTCCACGACCCTGTAATAGATGCCGTTCATGAGGGACTCTTCTCCCCCTTCTCCGGAAACAGTGACCGCCAGCATGTCTCCCGCAACGTCGAAAGAGAGCGTGTATCCGTCATCTCCCTGATAAACGGCCGTGTTTCCGCTCGCCTGGGCCATCGCTCCGATTCCGCTCGTCTGGAACTGGAAGCTGATCTGGCTGTCATTCACAATCGTAATGACGACAGACTCTTCTCCGTCGCTCTTCTCAAACTCTCCGCCGAATGATTCCTCGGCATCAGGCCCGTCATCAAAATCAGCCTGCTCATCCGGAATCTGTGCCTGCGGCTGCGCGGTACCGGCATTCGCTGCCGGGGCAGCATTCTGCGTATTCCCGGCATTGCTCTGGGCCGCACTCTGCGTCGTAGTCCCCGTGACATTCTGTGCAGTCTGCCCTTCCACTGCGGGCGCATTCTGGCTTCCTGACGAAGCCGTGCTCTCAGCCGGCTGGGCGCCTGCCTCTGCGGTCTTTCCGCTTCCGGCTCCCGCAAGCGACTGGTCGCCCGATGTGCTGCTCACGACACCCTGTCCTCCGCTGGTCCCTCCGGCCGCATTCTGCGAGGAAGAAGCAACATCCGAACGGGTGCAGCCAAACAACATAAGCCCGGAAAGAAACGCCGCGGCTGTAATTCCAAAGTACTTTCTAATCTGATAGGTGTATCTCATAAATAATACTCTCCTGCAAACATCTGTATCTGTTGGTTATGACTTAGACATCATACCACACCCTTTCAAGCCTGCACCATAAAAGTTTCATTAAAATTTCCTTGCGGAAAGTATACACCACTTTTCAGCAGAATTTCAAACTCTCCCCGTCTGATGCAGGAAGGAGGCGGATTGCGCAGCGCTTCGCCTCTGCGATGGTACTCTGCCAGCGTCAGGACCGGCCTGTTATCATGTCTGGACAGATACCGCATGACAGGAGCAATGTTTAATAGGGTCCAGTTATAGTGTCCCCGGTATGTATTGTAGCTCGTCCACCAGTAATCCTGGGCGCTGATGGTATATCCCTCCGAAAACGGGGTCAGGTGAATGTAGCGCAGAGCCGCCAGCGCGTCCTTTTCGTCCTCCATGCGCAGAACATTCACCCGTATCACCGTATCACCGGGAACTGCGCCGGCCTCTCCCCGCAGGCCGGCATCCCGCTCATAACGCTCCATCGCGGCTGCCAGCATCCTCCGTATGGTGCGGGGCCTGACTTCCAGCCCTCCTGCAAGCAGTCTGATCCGGTCGTCCAGAACACAGAACGCATAGATCTCGGTCCGAAACAGTTCACCGGCTTCTTCCAGCGCAGTCAGGAAGAGACGCTTATCCCACTCATTCATCAGAATCTCCCGGCTCATGCGCATATCTGCATAATAAACCTGCCGTGTCATTCTGTTCTCTGACGCAGCGTTATCATAGTTCACCATGATTGACTCTATTCCCCCTTTTTTCTGATATGCTTTCCTGTAAGCTCCACCCGTCAAGTCTTATATCGCAGCCGCACATCATTTCTTTCCAAATGCGGCAGTTCTTATTGTAACAAAAGCGAATGAAGTTTGAAACTTATGATTTGTACAGTCTTTTGCTGCATATTCCGGCTTTTTGTTGCGGCGCAGAAAAGAAACATCGGAAAGGGACGTGCAAAGCAGTCCCTTTCCGATGCAATTCGTCTTTTTATACAAAACAGGCGTTCCGGCCGGCCCGTCCTCAGGAAGTTCCGCCTGAACCGTCGGTCCACAGCGTCCCATCCACCATGTAGCCGGAGTAGCTCTGGCCGAACTCGGCACTGAGGCTGTCGATGGTCTGCATGATTCTGGCCGCAGCGTCACCGGATACCGGAACCGGCTGATAATTGTTTATGGACGTATCGCCGCTGACCTGGCATGGGATAATCGCGATATCATCCTCTGATTCCAGGCCATCCGCCGTAAACGTGAAGGTCTGCTGCCAGATCATGGAGTCATAGGAGGTCGGGTTTGCATTTCCGCCGAAGCAGAAATTACCGATCCCGTACAGGATATAAGAGCCATTGTACTTCTCTATTCCCATCAGAACATGGGAATGAGTGCCGACGACAAGGTTCGCACCTTCGTCGATGGCTGTATGCGCCAGTTCCCTCTCGAATTCATCGATCTCTGTCACGAGCTCAACACCCCAGTGGAATCCGACGATGATCAGATCCGCTCCATGCTGCTTCGCCTCCGCAATCGCGGTCTTCAGAACAGGCATCGAATCCAGGCCGTTCTCCAGCGCATAGATACCGATAAACGCGGTACGGACACCATTCAGATCCTGATAGGCAACACGCTCGTTCTCGCACCAGTCAATACCGGCGTCATCCATCGCGCTCTTCGTATCTGCAAGTCCCTGCTCCAGATAATCGTGGGCATGGTTGTTTGCAAGGGTGACCACCTCAACGCTTCCATCCTTGAGAATCTGCGTATAAGAAGGGTCTCCTTTGAAGGTGAACGGCGTATCCCGATGCTCCTCGGCGGTAGTCAGGGTTCCTTCAAAGTTGGCGAAGGTTGCATCATCCGCGCTCAGGATGCCCTTTACCTTCTCGAAGAAGTAGCTGTCGCCGTACATTGCTTCATAAGCGTCAAAGCTGGTGTTCTGGCTGAAGTCGGAATCAGATCCGAGCGTACAGTCTCCGATCGCGGAAATCGTGACCTTGCGCTGTCCGGAGACAGACACACTCGCCATAACGCCGGCAATCCCGTCCGCAGTGGCAGTGATCTTCGTGTCTCCTTCCGCCATGCCCCTGATCATCATGTCCCCTTCGACCTGAACGACCTTCGGGTTCTCCGCCTCCAGGGCAAGGTTGTTGACAAATGCATTCGGCGGCGTCGTAATGAGTCTTACCTGCTCTGCCTCACCCGGGAACAGTCCGTATCTTTCCTGTTCAAACGCGATTGACTCAGCCGGTGTCAGAGCCACAGTGACAGGAGTCGTTCTGTTGCCTGCAGCATCCTCGGCATAGTAGGAAATCACCTTCTCGGGATCCATGTCCAGTGTTTCGGTGTACTTCTCATACAGCGGGACTTCCGACGTTCCGCTGGTCTTGCCGATGTAGATGGCATCCAGTCCGGATTCGGAATCCTCCGCGCTCAGCGCAATCTTCCCGTCCTCCTCCTTGATGGTGACAACAGGAGGCTGTGAATCAACATACGCAAGAACCACCTTCGCGCTGCGGACCTTATCGGTAGAAACCGCCATAAGATCAAGCGTTCCTCCGGTCGCATGATAGTTGAATTCAACGGATCTGTCCTGCGTCGAAACCACATTTTCTCCATTGACCGTAACAGACTGAATGGTCTCGGGCGCCTTCACGCTGATCTGGACATCCCCCTCTTTCGTGAAGCTGTCCGGCTGTTTCAGGACACGGACCGTAAGACCTTCATCCGCCTGGATCTCTGCATGCCGTTTGTCCTTCATCCTGCCTGCCAGGACAACGATCAAAACCGCAAGGGCTATGATGACGGCTGCGGCCGCGACGCCGATCACCAGCGGTTTCCGGTGTACCGACAGAAACTCCCTGAATGCCCCGCTTCCCTTCACCCGTACACTGCGCCGCTCAGCAGGTTCGCCGCTCTGTTCCGGAAGCGCATCGTTTTCCGGACGTTCACTGCTCTCTTTGGCACGCGCATCATTCTCCTTCGGACGGCGGGCTTTTCTCACCGGGAATCTGAAAGAGCGTTTCTTTCCGCCCGCACGCTTCAGCTCGGCAGGATCCGGCAGAGGCCCGGTATCGCCGACCAGCGGGATGACCTCTGCTTCCTTGTTGTTCTGGTTCTCATTCAGGTCAATGATCTCAATGCTTCTGACCGCCGCATCTTTCCCTTCCGGGATTTCTTCCGGCTCTTTCCCGGCAGTCTGCTTCCCAGGCTGCTCCTCAGGCTCCTCTGCCGGGAAAGCAGCCCCTTCCTCCGCATCAGCCTCAGGGGAAGCGTTCTCCTTTCCAGGATCCTCCTCCGGGGAAACGGCCATCTCTTCAAACGCTGACTCAGGATCGTGCAGGTCTTCGGCAGGCGGAAGCTGCGCATTCTCCGTCAGCGCATCCAACGCTGCGCTTTCTTCCGGTCCTGCAGTCTCTTCTTTCGCCTTTGCCTTTGCTCTCTTCTCTTTTCTGCTTTTCTCTTTTGTTTCCTTTTCTTCGGTCTTCTTCTCTTTCCGCAGATGACTGCCCAGACTGCCTGTCGCCGCCATCATGCGCTGGAAACGTGTCTTCTTTTTCGGCGCCTCTTCCATGCGCCGTTTCCACTCTTCGTCTGGTCCGTATTCCCGCGGTGCCGGCTCCCGGCCGGCTCTGCCGCCATCGTCCGCCTCTTTCTCGTCACGTACTGTGTCCAGGCTGTCCGTTCCGTCCGTAAGATCCGCTCCTGCCGTCTGCCCTGCGCGGTAAACGCTGTCCACGTCTTCCATGCTGTCTGTGTCTTCCGCGTCAGACGTGCTTTCGGCATCTTCAGGCTCTTTGGCCTGATCTTCCGGGGCGTCCTCTTCTTCTGTATGCTTCCCCCGCACCCTGGTCAGGTCCTCCTTCACAGAATTCCGGATTCCGCCGAAGAACGACAGCATCCTGTCACTCAGTGCGCCAAACCGGCCCGGAAGCCCGGTAATGCTGCCCTCTTCCTCATCGTCTGAACGGAAGTCTGCTTCGTCCGAATCAAAGTCATCTTCGCCCGGGTCTGCACCTTCTGCAGCTCTGTTACCCGGTTTCTTCCCTTTTCTCCCGGCATCTTCTCCTGCAGACGGTCCGAAATCTTCATCCCGCGCGAATCCGCTTTTCAGGGCAGGCTTCTCATAATGCCAGTTCAAATCCAGATCCACGGCCTCCTCTTCCTTCTCCTCATCCGGAAGAGATGCGTTCATCGACTGAATGGCATCGTCCAGATCCGCGGCAAAGCCGGCCTTTGCTTCCGCCTTGGCTTCCTCTACCGCCTCCAGCGCAGCCTTCTCCGCGTCGAGACGTCTCTCCGCTTCCAGCGCTTCGGCTCTGGCCTTTTCCTCTGCCTGGCGTCTTTCCTCGAGCGCCTTCGCCCTGGCCTTTTCCTTCCGCCGGCGCTCCGCCTCAGCCGGTGTATCCATATGAATCTTTACTACCTTGCTTCTGACAGCAGAGCTCTCGCTGGAAGTCTCCTTGAGTTCCTGGAGCAGTTTCTTGATTTCCTCGTTATCCATATCTCTTTCCTTCAGGAGAAATACTTCACGCCGCTCTCAAACACCTTCATGTCCTGTTCGCCGGTGATATTGATCGCCACACGTCTTCCTCGTCTCTCAATGTGCGCCATCTTTCCGTATATCCTGCCGTCCGGGCTTGTGATTCCTTCGATGCAGGCATAGGAACCATTGACATTCCATTCCGGATCGTCACTCACACGGCCGTCCGGATCACAGTACACCGTAGCCACCTGCCCCTTTGCAAACAGGCTCTCGATCCACGCGGCTGGCGCTGCGAACCTCCCCTCACCGTGTGAAGCAGGGCTGGTATAGACCTCACCCGGTTTCGTCCGGGCAAGCCACGGGCTTCTGGCAGACACAATCTTTGTACAGACCATATGGGAAATGTGCCGGTGCAGCGTATTGAATGTCAGGGTGGGACTGTCCTTTTCCATCGGCCGGATCTTTCCCTCCGGCACCAGGCCCAGCTTGATCAGCGCCTGGAAACCGTTGCAGATTCCAAGCATCAGGCCGTCTCTTTCATTCAGGAAGCGCTCTACCGCGTCCTTCACCCAGTCATTCCGGAACGCAGCTGCAAAAAACTTCGCGGAGCCATCCGGCTCGTCACCGGCAGAAAACCCGCCGGGGAACATGATAATCTGCGCCTCGTCGATCGCCGCCGCAAACCGGCGGGCACTCAGGCGGATATCTTCGGAGCTGAGGTTCCGGAACACGCACACGTCGGTGACCGCCCCGGCCCGCTCGAAGGCTCTGGCGCTGTCATACTCACAGTTCGTCCCCGGAAATACAGGAATGAACACACGCGGCTTCGCAAGCGAGTGCGAACTGACATAGACCGGCGAAGGCTTTGTCACTTCCTCAGACGACAGCTCCTCAGGCGGCAGCTTCACGATCGTCTGCTTCTGGTCAGAGTTTTCCTGCGCCGGACGGGTACGGAAAATCTTCTCCAGCGTCCGGCTCCAGTACTCTCTGGCTTCGCTGAGGGTAATCTTCGTGTTCCGGTACTCGAACACCCCGGTGTCTTCCACAACACCGACAACGGTGTACTCTGTCTGAAGATTTCCGACCTCAGTATCCTTCACCTCACACAGGATTGTCCCGAAGTCCGGCGAGAACAGATCCTCCGGCGCCACATTGTGCTCAATCCGGAATCCGAGCCGGTTGCCGAAAGCCATCTGGCAGGCGGCATACGCGAAGCCATTCGCATCCACGGCGCAGGCGCTCAGGATCCGGTTCATCCGCATATCCTCCCGCAGCGCACTGTACTGTCTGATCACCGAATCATAATCCGGGAGGTCATATGCATCTCTTCTGACACGGACCAGGACCAGCTTGCTCCCGGCCTTCTTCAGCTCCGGGCTGATGATACTGTCAAGGCTTCCGGCATGTACTGCAAATGACACCAGCGTCGGCGGCACGTCAATCCCGCCGAAGGAACCGCTCATGGAATCCTTTCCGCCGATCGACGCGAGGCGCAGGGCCTTCTGCGCACGGTACGCGCCGAGCAGGGCGGACACCGGCTGGCTCCACCGCTCCGGCTGTGCTGTCATCTGTCCGAAATACTCCTGGAAAGAGAAATGTATCTTCGACCAGTCTCCCCCGGCCGCGGCGATCTTTGCCACACTGTCCACCACAGCCCACGAAGCTCCGTGAAAAGGACTCCAGGAAGACAGGTACGGGTCGAAGCCGTACGCCATCATCGTAGCAGTGCCGCAATCTCCGTCAGGCACCGGTACCTTCGCCGCCATCACCTGCGTCGGGGTTGCCTGGTACTTTCCGCCGAACGGCATCAGCACGCTCCCGGCGCCGATGGAAGCATCAAACATCTCCACCAGGCCTTTCTGCGAGCACCCGTTCAGCCCTGACAGCTTCTCAAGAAGCAGTTCCCTGACCTTTTCTTCTTCTACCTGCTGTTTCCGGAAGAAACTCTCTCCCTGCGGCATCAGAACCTTGACGTCTGTCTCCTGATGGGCTCCGTTGGTATTGAGAAATGCCCTGTCCAGATCAACAATGGTTCTGCCTCTCCAGGTCATGACCAGACGCGGATCCTGCGTGACAACTGCCGTCTGCACCGCTTCCAGGTTTTCCTCGGCCGCATAAGCCAGAAAACGCTCCACATCCTCCGGCGCCACGACAACCGCCATTCGCTCCTGCGACTCTGAGATCGCAAGCTCGGTTCCGTCAAGGCCGGCATACTTCTTCGGCACCTTGTCCAGGTCAATCAGCAGGCCATCCGCCAGCTCTCCGATCGCCACGCAGACACCGCCGGCTCCGAAGTCATTGCACTTGCGGATCAGCCTGGAAACCTCTTTCCGGCGAAACAGCCTCTGAATCTTCCGCTCCGTCGGCGCATTTCCCTTCTGGACCTCGGCACCGCACGTTTCAATGGAAGACGTCGTGTGTGCCTTGGATGATCCTGTCGCGCCGCCGATCCCGTCTCTTCCGGTCCTGCCGCCAAGCAGTATGATCACGTCACCCGGCCTTGAGTCGGCGCGGACGACATTCTCCCGCGGCGCAGCCGCGATGACGGCACCGATTTCCATGCGCTTTGCGGCATAGGCGGGATGATAAATCTCTTTCACAAATCCGGTGGCCAGTCCGACCTGGTTTCCGTACGAACTGTAGCCGCGGGCAGCTTCCCGGACCAGCTTCTTCTGCGGAAGCCTGCCCTGCAGCGTCTGCTCCATGGGCGTCCTCGGATCTGCCGCACCCGTCACACGCATCGCCTGGTAGACATAGGCTCTTCCCGACAGCGGATCACGGATCGCGCCGCCCAGACAGGTGGCCGCCCCGCCGAAGGGCTCGATCTCCGTCGGGTGGTTATGTGTCTCATTCTTAAACTGGATCAGCCATTCCTGCGTCGTTCCGTCCACCTCAACCGGCACAATGATCGAGCAGGCGTTGATCTCATCCGTCTCTTCCTGATCTGTCAGGAAACCGTCCTTCTTCAGCTTCTTTGCTCCCATGACGGCAAGATCCATCAGGCAGACATATTTCCTGTTCTGAGGCCCGTACACATCAGCGCGGTCCTTCAGGTATTCCTGAAGCGCCGCCTCGATCGGCGCCCTGTAACATCCGTCCTCCAGAACAATATCCTTCAGCTCCGTGGAGAAGGTCGTATGGCGGCAGTGATCAGACCAGTAAGTATCCAGAACGCGGATCTCCGTTACGGTCGGATCCCGCCTCTCCTCTTTCTCAAACCAGGAGCGGATAAACGCAAAGTCCGCATATGTCATGGCCAGACCGAGGGAATCGTACAGGCTGCGGAAGGCCTCTTCCTCCATACTGCAAAACCCCTCAAAGGTCCTGATGTCCTCAGGCTCGGCGAACTGCATCTCCAGCGTCGCAGGCTTCTGCTCCGACGCGATCCTCGAATCCACCGGATTGCAGCAGTAGTCCCGGATCAGGGCTTCCTCCTCGTCGCTCAAAGACCCGCTCAGCACGTAGACCGTCGCTGTGCGGATCAAGGGCTCCACATTCTCATCGAGAAGGCGGACACACTGGATCGCGGAATCTGCCCTCAGGTCAAACTGTCCCGGCAGGTACTCCACCGCAAAAACGCGGTCGCCCTCTTCCATCGGAAACTGCTCCTCATAAAGATCGTCTACCGGCGGTTCGGAAAACACGGTGGTTTTCGCCTGCGGCCAGACCGTGTCCGGCAGGTTTTCGATGTCATAACGCACCAGTATGCGTACGCCGGTCAGGCCTCTCAGCCCGAGGTAGCTGCGCAGCTCATGCCTCAGATTCTTCGCCTCACCGGCAAATGCTTCCTTCTTCTCAACGAAAATACGGCGGAGGTCCCCCATCAGCCCTTGTCTCCTTCCTTGTCTTTGCTCAACCCGCCATGGCGGTACTGACATACTCTGCAACGTCGGTGACGGCAGGACTGTAAACCATGCCGCTGTCTCCGTACAGCATAATCGTCAGAATATACAGCGCTCCATTGTCTTCTATGACTGCAGTTTCGTTATATCTCGTCATCCCGTGTCCGTTCTGGTTCAGGACGGCAGATGCATCCTGAAGGCTGGGCGCCAGCCCGGCCAGCGTCGGCAGGCTGTCCCCTTCGCTGATGTGGAAGTACGTCCGCATAAAGTCTGTCCCGATCGAGGAAAATGCGCCGGAATAAAGGTCCTTCACCATCATCGTGATGTCTTTCGCGGACACATAATTATCCAGGCCGCCCGGATCGCCGGCGACAAGGCCGCGCTCCAGATTAACCGAGGTATATCCGGCCTCCTGGCAGACGGCATTAATCGAATCAAGCCCTATATAGTCAATCAGGATATTGATGCAGTTGTTATCGGAATAATTGGTCATCGTCTGCAGGTAGAAGGACAGTGGAAATTCCAGTCCATCCCGCTGCTCAGTCGTCATCTCTCCCCTGCCGCCGATGGTCGTGACATAGAGAATCGGGTCGTCCAGGGTCATCTCGCCTGCATCGACCTTACTGGCTGCCGTATACAGAATCGGGACCGTAATCAGAGCCGAGGCATACATCGGCTGCGTACAGTCATTCAGTGCTGCCTCGCTGTCATGCTTCAGATCATAGATATAAACCTCTGCGGAACTGGCAGTGGATTCACTGTCAAGAATAGACTGGATCTGAGCAGGATCGATCACATCCGATGCCGAAGGCGTGCTGCGCTCTGTCTCCGGAGCCGCTTCCGTCTCCGTCTCGGCAGCCTCTGTTTCCGGAACCTGTGAAGCTTCCGTCTCCGGTGTCCCGGACTGTGCCGTTTCCGATTCCTGCGCCTCAGATTCCGGCGCCGCTTCCTCAGTCTGTGCCTCAGATTCCGGGAGTGCTTCTGCCGCCTGGGTTTCTGTCACCACTACGGCCTCCTGGTCCGCACCCTGATTCCCGTTCTCCGCGCTTCCCTCAGGCAGCACGTCTGCCTGACCCGTCTCCGGAGCAGCCGGCACGGAAGATTCCTGCGCCTCGCTCTGGCCTATGATCTGGATGGCACTGCTGTAATCTGAACCGCTCTTTTTCGAGTTCAGATTCATGAAGTAGAACATCGCAAAAGCCGCAACCGCAAGCATCATGACGACAAGAATCGTCACCGTGACAAGCAGCGCGCGGGAACGGTTCTCCCCTTCCTCAAAGTTCTCGCGATATCCCCGGCTGTTCTCAGGTTTCGTCTGAAATGTGATCTTCTTTTCCTGTTTTCTTCTCTGTGCGTTCTCTTTGCGTTCCCGGGCTTTTGAGCTTGGAGACCTTGTGCCGCATTTGCTGCAGTACTTATCTCCGTCCCGCAGAACAGCCCCGCACTTTCTGCAAATATTCATACTTCCCCCGTGAATCGTTCCCTTACTGATACTTCAGGTTTGAATTGACGCTGATACCGGTCCATTCCTTTTTCCCGGAATCAACATATTCCGCCGGTATGGTGCAAGTCACCACGGAAGACTGCCCTCCCTCAAGAGCAGCCTGCACCGGCACATTGACCTTCATGACATCTCCGGCTCCCTCATCGGTGACGACAAGGTCAATGGTATCACACCACTTAGAGGTCTCGGTTCCATTTGCAAGCCATACCGCGCAGCAGACGGTTCCGTCCTCTTCCTGCCACAGAAGCGTAGGCAGCGCGTACAGAGCGCCCTCGAAGACCGCGCCTGACGCGAACCGCATGCCCAGCGAAGGATAGAGATCAGCCGCGTTTCTCCCGCTGTCGGAGGCATTCCTGAATTCTTCCGGATAGTTCAGTGCGAGCAGTTCCCCTGCCGGAGAGATGCTTGCCTTCCAACCGTCCTCATACTTTGCCAGCCGCATGAGCGTCGAATACCAGGAAACCGCCCCTGAGACATCCACATCGTAGTCGCACAGCGCCACCGCAAAATAGTATGGGCTCTTCGTTGTATCCTGCGTAGGATCAAAGAAGCACAGATCTGCGTGATGTCCCAGATCTGAAGTGTCGCTCAGGGAAGACTTCACCGCCTGGAGCTGATCCTGAACAGTCTTTGCGTCCGCGCCTGCCTCGAACAGGGCAGCAAAGCTGCTGTTATCGTTGACGTCTGCGTAATGCTGCATCTGGGAATACAGTGTCCTTGCAGCACTCACCGCCTCCTCCGCCGTCAGGTTCTCCTCGACCGGATTCAGGATCTTCTCGTCTCCCGCAGCCGGAGCGTCCGTGGCTGCACTGTCTGCAGGCACACTCTCTTCGGGTAATACGTCAGCCTCTGTCTCGATCTCGGACTCTTCCGTACCGATGATCCGGATCCGCGCGGCTTCTGCAGCCGGAGCACAAGACACAGTGAATAGACTCACCGCTGCACAAAAAGCGATCCATCTGTTCTTTTTCATAATCTCCTCCGATCACATGCGAACGGCATGGTTCTACATATTGTAGCGCATTTCCGGGCAGGATACAACAAGTTAACACACACGATCACCTCGCAGGCACCGAGGCCCTGAGGCTAAAAGGGTTACACCAGAGGGCCGCTCGCGCTTATGGTCTCGCCTGCTGGCTCGGTCGGTGCTGAACGTGTGCCACTGGCACACAGCGCCCTCGCGTAGCGGTACTAACCTCGCGCAGAAAAGCACTGCGCTCGCTAAGTACCGACGCTGCGGATGCCCTCTTTGCGTAACCCTTTTAGCCTCAGGGCCTCGGTGCCTGCGCTTTGCCGCGTGGCATCCTGCCTGCGGCTATGCTATAATAGCCGCAGGCAGACCGGAATTCAGGAGACAGGAACGACATGGAAGATCCGAAGGAAATGATTGCAAACCTGAATAAGCAGATCTCTGAGCTGAAGAGCCAGGTGAAGAGTGCCACTCTCGAGATGGAGATGATGCGTGCGCGGATGACGGATCTGCGCAAGGACGCGCAGCAGGCTGTTCAGATTGAGCGCTTTATCATCCCGGACGCGGACCGGCTTGGGGAGATCAATGACCTGGTGGATCTGATGGACAAAGCCATCAAGAAGACGCGGCGTTCGCGCAAGGCGCAGGCAGAGAAAACGGGACGCCCTGACAGCGCCCCGCCGAGAAAAGTCGATGAACGTATGATTCTGATCGTCCTGAAGCTGCGCAGGAAGGGATGCTATATCCGCGAGATCGCGGACCATACCGGCCTTGCGCACGGTACCGTTCATAATATCATCAAGAAATTCGGCAGCAATCCCCAGATGCAGAGCCTCGTGACGGAAGGCACGCAGATGGAACTGACGGATTATCTGCTGATCCGCCCGGAGGATGAGGCAGACGGATATGATGCATAACCGCCCTGTCCGGGCTCAGACCTTCCGCAGGCAGTCCATCGCGCCATTCATATATGCATTGTCCACCTGAGCAAACTTTCCTTCGTCGGCCTTTTCAGCATAGGCCGGCTCGATCGGAATCCTGCCTGCAAGAGGCAGTCCGCTCTTTTTGGCGATCTCTTCGATCCGGCTCTTTCCGAACACTTCGATCTTCCTGCCGCAGTCCGGACAGCTGAGCCAGCTGTAGTTCTCGATCACGCCCAGCACCGGAATGTCCATCATCCTGGCCATGTTCAGCGCCTTCGTCACGATCATCTGCACCAGATCCTGCGGGCTGGTGACGATAAAAATCCCATCCACGGGCAGGGACTGGAATACCGTCAGCGGAACATCGCCGGTTCCCGGCGGCATGTCAACCAGCAGGTAATCCAGCTCACCCCATACAACGTCTGTCCAGAACTGCTTCACGACGCCGGCGATGATCGGTCCTCTCCAGATCACAGCCTGCTCCGGGTCTTCCATGATCAGGTTCAGGCTCATCACCTTGATGCCGTTTTCTGTCATCTTCGGAAGAAACTCTGTCTCGCTGGCCGCCTCTGCCGGCCCTCTCAGCCCATACATCTTCGGAATCGAAGGACCTGTGATATCCGCGTCCAGGATGCCGACGCGCGCGCCAGTCTTCGCAAGCGCGTTGGCGAGGGAAGCTGTCACCAGGGACTTGCCCACACCGCCCTTGCCGGATACGACACCGATTACATGCCCGATGCTGCTGTGCGCATTCTGATCCACCCGGAAGGACTCCGGCTGGGCGCTTCTGCTCGGACATCCCTCGCAGCTTTCTCTGTCACAGGCGGACGCGCCTGCGCAATTCTGATCTTTTTCTGCCATTTTTCTGTCTCCTTCTGCCTATAGTCTCATTCATCAGCACGCAAAAACACAGGACGGACCGGGATGCCTGCAAGGCACCCCCCGCAGGATTTTGCGTTCCCACAATCCTACCACATATCTGCCATGGGCTCAACTCAGATGGCGCGGGTCGCTTCCCGGAGCCATTCCTTTTCAGCACCCTCCAGATACGGGGCGATATTCTCATACACCTGTGCATGATACGCGTTAAGCAGTGCTTTCTCGCGGTCATTCAGCATCGAAGGTATGATGGCGTCAAGCTCCCACGGCACCATGGTCAGCGTCTCGAACCGCATGAACTGTCCGTAAGAATTCTTCTCATCCTTCACGCAGAGCATCAGGTTCTCGCACCTTACGCCAAACTCATTTTCAAAATAAACGCCCGGCTCGTTGGAGGTGACCATGCCCTCCTCCATCACGCAAGGCAGCGGACGGTTCTGCATGAGCTTATAGCTGAAGCTGTTCGGCCCCTCATGGACATTCAGCAGGAAGCCGACACCGTGGCCGGTTCCGTGGTTGTAATCCACGCCAATCTCCCACAGAGGCTGCCTGGCAAGATAGTCCAGAACGGTTCCGGTGCAGCCATAGAGGAACCTTGCACCTCCCAGGTTCAGGTTCCCGCGCAGGACACGGGTGTAAAACTCCTTCTCCTTCTGCGTCAGAGGACCGCAGGCAATCGTCCGGGTAATGTCGGTCGTCCCCTCCAGGTACTGCCCGCCCGAATCCAGAAGCAGAAACCCTCTGGGCTCTACCGGGATATCCGATTCTACCGTCGGACTGTAATGAATCACGGCCCCGTGCGCGCCATAGGCCGCGATGGTTTCAAAGCTCGGCCCCAGAAAATGCGCCTGCTCCTGCCTCAGTGTAAGCAGCTTCTGCGCCACACCCAGCTCGGTGACCGGCCTGGCCTGATCCGCATGCTTCATCTGCTCCTTCAGCCAGCAGATCAGCCTGCATACACTGACGCCGTCCTTGATGTGTGCCTGGCGTATATGCGACATTTCCACGGGATTCTTGACCGCTTTCATCAGAATCTCCGGATTCGTCCTTTTGACGCATGCGGCATGCATCACTGACGTCCAAAGCGTGTCGCTGACTTTGGAAGGATCGAGCAGGACACGGTCTTTGGCCGGAATCTTTTTTGCGTCCGCATAAATCTCATCATATGGTCTCAGCTCCACGCCATCTTTTTCCAGCGCTTCGCAAACACTCGTGCCGAAGGCTTTCCCGGCCGCATAGAGATATGCCTTTTGGGGCAGCACCATCAGGTATGACAAAAAGACAGGATTATCCTCGCTATCAGCGCCGCGCAGATTCAACAGCCATGCAATGTCATCCAGGGATGAGAGAATATGCCGGCTGCAGTTCTCCTTCTCCATGGCTTCCCGGACCATGGCCAGCTTCTGCACGCGGCTTTTCCCTGTATAGGAATCGTCCAGCTGCCACACCCTTTCCGCAGAAAGCGGCGGGCGGTCTTTCCAGATTCTCCCCACCAGATCCAGCGGGCCATCCGGAGCGCTTCCGACGCAGGAGATCCCCTTTGCTTCCAGCTTCTTCCGCAGCTGATCCGCCTTCGCGAACGCAACGCACCGGCCGTCATATCCAAGAACCTGGCCTTTCGACAGATGCTCCTCCAGAAAAGCTTCGATTCCGGGAACGCCTTCCTGTCCGGCCTTCATCAGTGTGATCCCTGTTCCATCCAACTGCTGCGCAGCCTGCAGGAAATACCTCCCGTCCGTCCACAGGTAAGCACTGTCTGCCAGCACCAGCGCGGTGCCCGCTGACCCGGTGAACCCGGTCAGGAACGCCCTGCACTTAAAGTAGTCTCCAACATATTCCGATCCGTGGAAATCATCGGTCGGCACCAGGTATGCATCGATTCCTTCCTGTTTCATGCACGCCCGAAGCGCGCTCAGTCTTTCACCAGCTGTCACTTTCTTTGTCCTTTCTGTGCGCCCCGCCCGGGTCCTTCAGCCAGCCGCTTCACAGGCCAAGTCTCCGGGCCGGTTCCTGTCTGCCTCACCTGTTTTTTTCGTAGATTGCCGCCAGCCCCGTCAAAAGCAGCGCCTTGTCCAGGATGATCTCATGCCGGCAGACCGGAGTCACACTGGAAGCAAGGCCTCCCGTCGCAATGACAGTCATCTTCTGTCCCATCTCCTCTTCCATCCGGTCCAGAAGTCCATCGATCATCGCGGCATGGCCAAAGACCAGGCCGCTGCGCATGGCGTCCACCGTATTGCGCCCGACCGCATGCTTCGGAATATCAAGGCTGATCCCGCTCAGCATGGAAGTGCCTGACACCAGAGAGTTCAGGCTCAGCCGGAGGCCGGGCATGATCGCTCCTCCGATATAATTACTCTCCCGGTCCACGACAGACAGGGTCGTCGCGGTTCCCATGTCGATGACGACAAGCGGCGGCCGGTATTTTGCCAGCGCGCCTGCAGCGCCCGCGACAAGATCCGCGCCTACAGAAGACGGATCATCGATCCGGATGCTCAGTCCGGTTTTTGTTCCCGGTCCGAGTACCAGCGCTGTCTTTCCCGTTATTTTCCGCAGCGCCGTCCGGATCACCGGTGTAATCGGCGGGACGACAGAGGAAATGATCGAGCCCTCCACACGCTCCGGACTGATTTTGTGCAGATCCAGCGCAACCCGGAACAGAATCGCATATTCGAGTGAGGTCTTTACCTTGTCTGTCGAAAGCCGTTCCGTAAACAGGACCTTCTCCTTCTCCATGCCTCCGATCACGATGTTTGTGTTTCCTACGTCAATCGCAAGTATCATAATTTCCCCCTCCGGCTGTTTTGCCGCTTCATACCCTGATTGTCCTGATTTCCATTCTCTTTCCCGGAACCGGCTTTACGATCCTGATCCGTGGGAATTCCTTCTCCGCCAGACGTCTCAAAGGCGTCAGGTCCACATTGCGTGACATCGGCGGAAACGCATTGTCAAAATGACTCAGCACAACGATCTTCGGCTTCAGCCTCGCAAGCACCTCCCGCGCTCTGGCCGGCAGGTCATTGTTGCCCTGATAGGGAAGAATCACAATATCGGCTCCTTCCGGATACTGTTCTTCCGGATCCAGTGCCAGGCTCCCCAGCACAAGAATCCTCTTCCCGCCCGCCTTCACGTCAAATACCAGACTCTCCCCCGCTTCCTTGAAGAACCTGTTTGCCTGAAACAGAAACGGGAGGTTCCCGGCATAGCGCAGTACGCGCCCGGGCGACAGCGTATCAAACAGATGCCTCCACTGGAAGTCGATATGCCTCCCTTTTAATACATCGATCATAATCGATCCGATCGCATAGGACCGGCCGGCATCGATCTGTACCACATTGCTCTGGTCTTCAGAGAACTGCTCCAGCGTATCACAGCACTGCTTCGAGCAGAATACGCTGATATCCCCTTCGCCTGCTTCCAGCAGCTCCTGTGCGGTATACAGATGATCAAAATGGCAATGCGTCACGAAGATTGTATCATATTCCATCAGCGCTTCCGGATCGGCGCCGTAAGAGCCTCCCTTCAGCTCCAGGAACGGATCAAACAAAATCCTGTCCTCCCCGCACTGAAGTCCGAAGCATGCTGTTCCATACCATGTCAGTGTCATACGAATTGTCCTTTTCCCCAATGGTGCAGCGCTGCTTTGCGAATCCCTCTGTCTGCCGCCAGTCATGCTGCGAACCGGTCCCGGCAGATCCTCCGTCACAGCGCGTCCAGAAGAAGCGCCTGCGTATAAGGATGCTCCGGGTGCCGGAAGACCTTGTCGATCTCTCCGAACTCCACAATACTCCCGTGCTGCATAACCATCACCTTGCTGCAGATCTGGCAGATCACATTCAGATCATGGCTGATGAACAGATAACTGAGCGAATACATTTCTTTCAGTTTCATCAGAAGCTCCAGGATCTGCGCCTGAATCGTCACATCCAGTGCGGAAACCGCCTCGTCCGCTATGATCAGCTTCGGTCTCGTGATCACGGCAGCGGCGATGCTCACCCTCTGCCTCTGTCCGCCGGACAGCGCACGTGGTTTCCGGTCCAGATATTCCTCGTCCAGCCCCACGGCGGACAGCATCTCCCGGACCATCTCCCGTCTGGCCTTCCTGGTCCGTGGAATCCAGTCCTCCTGGCTTCGTTTTGCCAGAGCCTTCAGCGGCTCCTCCAGAATCCACCGGATCGGGCGGGAGGGATTGAGGCTCGAGAAAGGATCCTGGAACACCATCTGCGGATAAGAGGTATGGTGAATCATTTCCCCGTCATAATCCTGCGCGATGCCGAGCAGTACCTTCGCCAGCGTTGTTTTCCCGCTGCCGCTCTCCCCTACCAGGCCGAGGATATCTCCTTTGCGGATCTCGAAGCTGACATCGTGCAGAACCTGCTGCCGCTCTTTCTTTGCAAGCAAAGAAGACCGCTCCTCTTCATAGTAGCTGTTCAGATGCCGGACCTCCAGAATCATTTCGTCATCCATCGATCTGTTTTCTCCTGTGATATCTGCGGACGGTGCCCGTTCAGACTGACGCCTCCGGAACCTGCGCAATCAGTCCCGGCTGCGGCGGTTTCTCGACGGAATCGCCGCGATCAGCTGCTTCGTGTAGGTGTGCTGCGGATTCTCAAAGACTTCTTTTGTCAGTCCCTTCTCCACAATCTTTCCTCTCTGCATCACGATGACATGCCTGCACAGGCGGTTCACGACATGGAGGTCATGACTGATAAAAAGAATCGCCACCTTGTCTTTCCTGTTCAAGCGTTTCAGACGGTCGAGAATTCTTGCCTGCATGGAAACGTCCAGCGCCGTTGTAATCTCGTCCGCAAGCAGAAGCTTCGGCTTCGTCACGATGGCCGCCGCAATCATCGCCCGCTGCAGCATACCGCCGGACAGCTCATGCGGATACTTCCTGTATACCTCTTCCGCATTCGGCAGTCCCGCATCCTGCATGGCTTTCAGGACCAGTTCCTTCTTCTGGTCCTTGCTCAGGCCCTTTCCGTGCACATACAGGCTTTCCCCTACCTGGCGCCCGATCCGGTAGACCGGGTTGAATGAAGTCATCGGTTCCTGAAACACGATGGCCATCTCATTTCCCAGAATCCGGTTCAGCTCCTTCTGCGTACAGTCAAAAATCTCGGTCCCGCCGAGCGTGATGCTGCCCTCAGTATCCGCCTTCTCTCTCGGAAGCAGTCCGCCGATGCACATGCTCGTCACGGTCTTTCCGGTTCCGCTCTCTCCGACCAGTCCCAGAATATCGCCCTCTTCCATCGTAAAGGAGACGCCGTCCACAGCGAACCGGTCGGGAGCCGCATCATGAAAATGCACTTTTAAGTTTTTGACTTCCAGAAGGCTCATCCTTCTCTCCTTCTATCACGTCCGGTCGCAGGCTGTCAGATCCGGACACAGGGGTTAAGCATCCTTCGCGCTTTGCTGGATCCCTTCACTCAGCAGGGAAAACGCCAGGATCAGCAGGACGATCATAAAGCCGGTCCCCAGCGCATACCATGGCGCGGAGGTCAGATAATTCTGACTGTCCTTCAGCATGGAGCCAAGGCTTGCCTTGGGCGGCTGAATCCCGATGCCGAGAAAGCTCATACTGGCCTCCGCCAGCACGGCATTGTTGAATCCGATGGTCATTGCAGGTACCAGGATCGGGAGTGTGTTCGGCAGGATATGCGCGTACAGAATACGCGGTGTTCCGATGCCTTCCAGGCGTGCCGCCTTGATGTAATTCAGGTCCCGGATGCCGGCGTACTGCGTGCGGACCACGCGGGCGAAACTTGGGATAAACAGGATTCCAAGTGCCAGTATGATATTGGTCACGCCGCTTCCCGCGATGCTGATGATGACGAGCGCCAGCAGGATCGCCGGGAATGCTGTAATCGTATCACAGATCCGCATCAGGATCAGATCCGCCATCCCGCCAAAGTATCCGCACAAAGAGCCAATCAGAACACCGGCCGTACAGCCGATCACAACCACCATCACCGCAATCAGAAAGCTGGTTCCGGCGCCCTCCATGACACGCGAGAACACATCACGCCCGAAATTATCCGTTCCGAACAGATGCTGCCAGGAAGGCGGCTGCATTTTTTCCTTCGCATTCATCGCTGTTGTGCTGTATGGTGTCCGGAAAAAACCGCACACGATGAGCGCTGTGACAAGACACGACAGAATGCCTCCTGTCAGCAGATACCCGTTTCTCTTTTTTCCGTACTTTGACTGTTTCACGCGCTCACCTCCTCTCACTCCAGGCATCCTGCGAAACGGCGCGCGCCTGCCGGACGATCCTCCTGCCGCCGCCTGTCAAGGGGCCGCTTCGGCAGGGCTGTCATACCTCGTCCCGAAGCCGCGGATCCATCCAGTGGTTCAGCATGTCAGCGGCGAAATTCACGATCATGATCCATGCGGCGAGAAGCACCACGATGGCCTGCACGACCGGAAAGTCCCTGTTCCCGATGGAGGACACCAGCAGTCTCCCGATTCCGGGGATGGTGAAGACCTGTTCAATGATAATGGTTCCGGTCATGATTTCCGCGGCGCTCACCGCCAGAAACGTCACCACCGGAATCATGGCATTGCGGAAGACATGCCGCAGCAAAATCTTCCCCCGGGACAGTCCCCTCGACTGTGCGGTCAGGACATAATTCTTCGTCAGCTCCTCCCGGATCGATCCGCGCAGCATCCGCACTGTCATCGCGATACGCGGAAGCGCCAGGGACAGGGCCGGCAGAAACAGGTAGGCCATACAGCCTGTCACGCTTTCAGAAATGGATATGTAATTGCCCGGCATGAACCACCTCAGAACGATACCGAAGACATAACAGGCAATGATCCCGAAAAACAGCGGCGGGACGGCCATGACAATCTGGTCCAGAATCACAGCCAGATGATCAAGGAGCCGGCTGCGCGTACTGCCGGAAGCGATCCCGAGCGGAATAGATACCGCCGCTGTCAGCGCAAAGGAAAAAACAGTCAGCAGCACTGTCACCGGGAGCTTGTCCGCCAGCAGACTGCCCACAGGCCTGAGATAATTGTAGCTGGTTCCGAAATCTCCCCTCAGGAAAGAAACCAGCCACTCCCAGTACCGGACCAGGACCGGCCGGTCCAGGCCAAGCTGTTCCCGCAGCCTGGCTGCCTTCTCGGCAGAAGCATGGGTCCCCAGGATTTTCGTAGTCGGGTCGCCGGGAATAATCTGAAAGGCAAGGAAGGCAAGCAGGGAAACAATGAACAATGTAATAATGAGAGATGCTGTTTTTTTCAAAACCAGTTTCATGCTGCCTTCCTCCTTTCTTATTTTTTATCTGTTTCCTGTTTTCCTTCTTCTCCGCGCGCTCAGCCGGCCGGTCTGATCTTCGCAAAGTCCACTGCATAAAGCGGATAGAACGTGTAGCCGGTAAATTCCGGATTCAGCACGACAAAGTCGGCAAGATCCTGAATGTAGACATTCGCCGCAGTGTCGGAAAGGATCTTTTCCGCTTCCTTGTAAGCCGCAGCCTGCGCCTCATCCTCGGTGGTATGCTGCGCCTTTTCGATGGCCGCATCATACTCTTTGTTGCTGTAATTGATCATGTTCGAGGAATCAGTGGACACCCACCGCTGAAGCAGTGCATCCGGACTCAGATAAGCCGCGTCGAAGCCGATCACGGTTGCCTCAAAGTCTCTGTCCTGATAGACATCGTTCAGCCAGGTATTCCATTCCACCTTTTTGATGTGGGCATTGATTCCCACCGCCGACAGCATCTCAACAATGACGTTGGCCGTATCCACATGCGGCGTATAGTTGGAGGGGACCTTAATGGTGAATTCAAGTCCCGTAGCCCCTGCTTCTTCCAAAAGCTCCATCGCCTTCTGCGGATCATACGGATAGGCATCCACCAGGCTCTCATCAAAGTACTTGGTGAAGCTGGGATAGACACTGCTTCCAAGCTTCGTGCCATGGCCATCCTCTGTCAGATCAAGAATGCCGTCAATGTCAATGGCATAGCACAGTGCCTGACGCACACGCTCATCGTCAAACGGGGCTTTCCCGTTGTTCAGATAGAGCGCCTGCACGAGGTTCATTTCTCCCTCGATCACCTCATACCCGTTGGACAGGTTATTCACCTGGTCCAGCGTCAGATGGAACGCCAGATCCAGCGTACCCGCGCTGAGGGCAGTGTAGAGCGCGTTCGCGTCCTCATAGATCCTGCAGGTTACCTTGGTAAGCGCTGCCTTCTCCCCGTAGT
>CAMIVF010000003.1 GCA_946401715.1 uncultured Clostridia bacterium
AAAACAGCGTCTTTTCTTCATAATCAGTTTGTTTTATAATGAGGTATCTGTAAACTGCGAATGAGGTTTCATACATTGAAGACTGACCGTAAGAATCCTGCATCACTGCGTCTTTTGGTGACGATTATTCTTGCTGCGTTTCTTCTCTTTGATCTTCATATTCTGACCGACAATTCCCAACTGCAAAACACTTCAGAATGTCTTCCGACTCTGAAAATGGAACGCCCTGATCAGCTTATGCCTGTCCGCATTCCGGAGAAAAGCGCATTTCAGACAGAGATGTTCCAAAAAAAAGAACAGACCCATGGCGAAGAAAGCAGACTGCTTATTTTACTGCTTCTGTTTTGCCTGCTGTCACTCTATCTTCTCGCTTCCGGAAGTCATTTGACGAAGCATTTCTCAATAACCCTGAATCTTCCCCACAATCGTATCATCTGGTTCATACACAGAAAAGATGGTAAGGGTCCAAAGAAAATCTCTGTTTCCTAAATTGCAAATACACACATTGCTATTCGTAGAAAGAGAGGTTTTCTATGCTATTTTTTATGGTCGCTTTTTTCGCCATTATCATCGTTTTTCCAGGCACACTGGCATTACTCATTCATCGCAGAGACCTTCGTGAAAAGAAAGAGGCAAGGAAGGAGGCAGAAAAACGATGATGCAAAATGTTTTTGCCGGTGTCCTGATCGCTCTTGTAGCCGGTGTAATGATATGGTTCGGAATCAATACAAGAGATCGTTCTGATGAAAATAAAGACCCGGAGGATTCTGAACAGACCTGATCGCTGATTTAGCAGCTTTATCAATGCAAAAAAGGAAAACGGACACTCGAAGGAATGGCTCCCTCCGGGTGTCCGTTTTCATATGTTTGACCAGTTATCTTAATCCCAATCAGATCAGTCCTCTCCGTTCAGCAGCCTCATGAGGCTGTTCCGGAACGTTTCAGGCAGATTCCGGTACGGCTCATATCTCCATCCGTGATCTTCATGTTCTCTTACCAGACGGCTTTTTCCTCGATGATCCGTACAAATACCTCGAGTCCCTCCCTGTCCTTTTCCGAAAACCGGTTCTCAACAGGACTGTCAATATCCAGGACTGCGGCAATCTTCCCATCAGAGCGGATGGGTATGACGATCTCTGAACGGGATGCGCTGTCGCACGCAATATGCCCCGGAAATGCATGCACGTCCCTTACCACCAGTGTGGTCTCTTTCTCCCAGGCGGTTCCGCAGACGCCTTTTCCTCTGCCAATCAGAACGCATGCAGGCTTTCCCTGAAACGGCCCCACTTTCAGCATGCCGTCCTTTACAAGGTAAAACCCGGCCCAGTTAACCTGTTCCATTGTCTGCATGAGCAGTGCCGAGGCATTTGCCATCATACTGATATGGTTCCGGTCAATATCCGCCAGCTCTTTCAGCTGCGCTGCAAGGATGGAATAGTCTGTCTCCATGGTTCATCTCCCTGTTGTTTTCTTATCTTCTGTTTCCCGTCAGAACCTGCTTCCGAAGCTCCTTTGACAGGATCACAACAAACAGTACCGTGCTGAGCATCCATGTAATCGGATACAGCCAGTATGCCAGGTCAATTCTGTGCCAGACCTGTCCGATCGTCAGGACGCTTACCACGCGCACCAGACACCAGCAGACCATCATGATGACGGTCGGAACAACCGGCCTGTCAAGCCCCCGCAAAATGGCGGATGACAGATGGCAGAAGCCCATCGTGAAGTAAAACAGGCTGCAGACTCTGGCTCTGCCGGTTCCGAACGCAATCACAGCCGGGTCAGCGCTGAATGCACCGACCAGCTGCGGCGCGGTTACAAACATCAGCACTCCGATGAGTTCTATCATCACGACCACGCAGATAATGGAAAAGCGTGCGCCCCTTCTGACACGGTCCATACGCCCCGCCCCGTAGTTCTGACTGACAAATGTTGTGACAGCTGTGGAGAAAGACGTCACCGGCAGAAAGCAGAAGCCTTCTACTTTTGTATAAGCGCCGATTCCCGCCATTGCAAGTGCGCCAAAAGAGTTGATGTATGACTGTATCAGAATGTTTCCGATATCGATCACCGTTGCCTGAAATGCGGTCGGCAGGCCCTGGCGCACAATCGCCTGCGTGCAGCTTCCGTCAAAACGGATCTTCCTCAGATCCACCCGGATCGTATCCTTTATGCGCAGGAGTCTTTGCAGGCAGAGCAGCATGCTAAGGCACTCAGACAGAATTGTGGCCAGCGCTGCGCCCTCCACACCCATCTTAAAAACTGCGATGAATACGATATCCAGCAGAATATTGGTCAGGGAACTGATCACCAGGTAGATCAGCGGGTGGCGGCTGTCTCCGGCAGCCTGCATGATCGCCACCATCACATTGTACAGGACCAGAAAAAAGGAGCCCCCGAAATAGATCGTCAGATACGCCTTTGCATTCGCGTAAACAGATTCCGGCGTCTGCATAAACCTGAGAAGCACAGGAGACAGCAGAACACCCGCCACTGTCATAAGGACACCACATACCAGTCCGATTCCCATGGCGGTATGAACTGCCCGGGAAGTCCTGGTTTCGTCTCTTGCACCGATATACCGGGCGATGACCACGCCTGCTCCATTCGCAAACCCCCAGAAAAACCCGACCAGAAGAAACGTGAGCGCCCCGGTGGAACTGACCGCTGCCAGCGCGTCCGGCCCAAGATAGTTTCCGACGATCAGGGAATCGACCGTATTGTACATCTGCTGAAACAGTGCTCCGATAAACACCGGTACTGCAAAAAAGATGATCTGTTCTCTGTAATCTCCTTCTGTCATCAGGACAGTTCCTGCTGAATGTGCCATCTTCACTGCCTCATCCTGTTCTTGCTGTTTCTTCTGTCACAACCGGCTTTACCGCTTTTGCGGCAGTTTTTCAGTATAGCACAGCACTTCGCTTTTTCATACCGGCGCGAAACCTTTGCCGTCTCCTTTCACCAAAATTCTGCGCCGTCATGCATACAATAAAAGCCATAGTGCCCACACCTCTGATATAATGCTGTTGGGGTCAAAAGTACCTTTTGCCCCCAACAGCCTTCAGGAGGTCCGAATATGTGCACGCGATATTACATGGAACTCTCGCCGGAACTGAAGCCCTATATCGACCGGGCATTGCGCTCTCCCCTGTGTGCGGAGATGACTGCGAAGCTGGGAAAATCTTTGAAGACAGAGGGGGAAGTCCGCCCCACGGACATCGCTCCGGTGATCGCTCCGGACCGTTCCCGGAACCCTGCCGTCTTTCCCATGCTCTGGGGATTCACGAATCCTTTTCAAAGCGGACAGCCTCTGGTGAACTGCAGGCTGGAGACTGCAAAGGATAAGCCCCTCTGGAAAGAGTCGTGGCACAGGCGGCGCTGCATCATCCCCTGCAGCTGCTACTATGAGTGGGAACATTCCACCACTCCTGCCGGCAGAAAAAAAGCCGGGCAGAAATACAGGATTCAGCCGAAAGGCCCTGCAGGAATCACTTATCTCGCCGGCTTGTACGACATTGAAGAAAGGAACGGCCTCAGACTTCCGGTCTTCACCGTACTGACAAAAGAACCGGCTGAGACGATCCGTTTCATCCATGACAGGATGCCCTTCATTCTTGGCAAGGAGCATGCAGAAGACTGGATGAATCCGGACAGCAATCCGGAAGAAATCGCGAAATGGGCACTTACAGATATGACTTATGAAAAAGCAGAATAACCCTGCTTTTCATGGTTCCGCTTCTATCCGCCGCAGTTTCTCAGCGCGCTTCATCATCCGTAAGCGGTGTCAGCTTACTCAGATCCTCCCTGGTGAATACCAGAGAGGGGAACCCCAACGCCCGGAACAGCTGCTCGTTTGACTGCGGGCCTGCCAGTCTGCCTTCTTCTGTGAAGACATCTGCCTGCTGCTGTTCGAACGGAATCTCTTCAATTTCAATAATGTACTTTCTGGTCATATCTGCTGCTCCCTATGGTGTTTCTCCCGGATCAGAACTAATTACCACCTCTCTCTTATAATTTTAGCACTTCACGGCGCTCCTTACAATGCACCTGTGCTCCTGCCGGAATCAGGTCGATCGTTTCCGTATACTCACCAAAATCGTCATATTCAATGTGTGTCATCCCCTTTTCCCCCTTCTTCTGTGTCTTTAAAAATCGAATTCCTTTGGGTTCAGGCCGGCACGGATCAGGATCTCTCTTCTCTCCTGTCCGGTCAGATACCCCATTGCTTCCGGATCAATACCTGCGCGAATCAAAACATCGTCCGTCTCAAGTGTCCCGTCAAAACCGACGTTGTACCTGTAGAAATCCCTCATATCATCAATCCTCCTCTATCGCGTCTCTGTAATCTGCTTCACTGGCAAACAGGATGTACGCACCATGCCACCAGCCCATGTAACCCTGCTCCGTGTTATATCCCTTCATGCGGCACCTCCTTGCTCGTCTGACGGTTTCGACCACTGCTCATTTTGCTTCGTTAAGCTTTTCATTCAGGGCTGCCTGTTCTTCCTTGCCCTTGTCTGTATCCATTCTACCTTCCCGGGTGTTGTCATATTTGGGCCGCTTTCAGCCGGGATGGGTTGTGTTTGCACAGTGTATATATGCTTTGCTGTTTCCGGACGACCACTTCCGAACACAGCTTTCGAACAGCCATGAAATGAAACCAGGCTTCAGCCCAATCCTTCAAATCCGTCATTGACATTCCGCACAATCATGCTACGATAGCTTCGTTCATCGGAGGGTGGATTATAGACATCACATAATCGACCGGATAAGATGCCAGGTATGCTGCCTGCGTCCTATCCGGTCTTTTTCAGAGGACTTCTTATGCGCGATAACAGGGATTTTACTTCAGGACCAATACTCTCTCCCTTAATCAGATTCATGATACCGGTCTTTTTTGCCATGCTTCTGCAGGCGATGTATGGCGCCGTTGATCTGATCATTGTAGGACAATTTGCCCATTCCTCCGATGTATCAGCAGTATCGACCGGCTCGCAGATGATGATGACCATCACCAATCTTGTCACCAGCTTTGCGATGGGAACCACGATTCTTCTTGGTCAGAGGATCGGAGAAGGCCGCGGACGGGAAGGCGGTGCGGTAATCGGCGGAAGCATCAGTCTGTTTGCCGTCATCGCAGCAGCTTTCACATTGCTGATCCCTCTTCTGCGAAACCAGCTCAGCACGGTGATGCATGCGCCGAAAGAAGCATTTTCACAGACTGCGGCTTATATCTGTATCTGCGGGATCGGTTCGGCCTTTATCATTGCCTATAACCTGATCGGCAGCATCTTCAGAGGGATCGGCGATTCCAGGACGCCTCTCATGACAGTTATGATCGCGTGTGCTTTCAATGTCGCGGGGGATCTGATACTTGTTGCCGTCTTTCACCTGGGTACAGCCGGCGCGGCGCTGGCTACGGTCTTTGCCCAAGCTTTGAGTGTATTGATCTCCCTCATGATTCTTCGAAAGAAAAAACTGCCCTTCCAGTTTCACCCCAGTGATATCCGGTTTAACAGGCTTGTCATCCCGAGAGTGACCTCCCTGGGGCTTCCGATCGCATTGCAGGATCTCCTGGTAGGGATCTCTTTCCTTGTCCTGCAGGCAATCGTAAACAGCCTTGGTCTTACCGCATCTGCCGGCATCGGTGTCGCAGAGAAGGTATGCGGGTTTATCATGCTGATTCCCGCTGCGTTCATGCAGGCGATGGCTGCGTTTTCCGCACAGAATATCGGTGCAGGAAAGTACCCGAGGGCAAGGCAGGCTCTGCTGTATGCGATCGGGGTATCAACTGCTCTGGCTGTCGTCATGTTTGCGGTCACTTTCTGGCGCGGGGATCTTCTGGCCTCCGTTTTCTCGAACGATCCGGCTGTCATCGCAGCCGCTGCTGATTACCTGAAAGCCTATGCGATCGACTGCCTTCTGACCTGCTTCCTGTTCTGTTTTATCGGTTTTTTCAATGGGATTGGCATGACGCGGTTTGTGATGGTTCAGGGAATCATCGGCGCATTTCTCGTCCGTATCCCTGTAGCGTTTTTGATGAGTAAGGAAGTACCGGTCTCCATGTTTCACATCGGGCTTGCCACGCCATGCTCGACTGTCCTGCAGGTCGTTCTGTGCCTGATCTGTTTCCGGATTGCCGGACGAAAGTACAGGGGCCGGCCCCAGACATGAGGAGTGTATCGTATGAGAACCTATTGGATTGTCTGCCCTCTCCTGTTTCTCGCGGGTTTTGTTGATGCGATCGGCGGGGGCGGAGGACTGATCTCTCTTCCGGCTTATCTGTTTGCCGGCCTGCCGATCCATAACGCGATAGCGACCAACAAGCTTTCTTCCGCCTGCGGAACAACACTGACCACAGTCCGTTTTGTCCGGAAAGGGCTGGTCTCGGTCCGGCTGGCAGTACCATCCGTAATCGCCGCCATGATGGGGTCTTTCTGCGGCGCTCGGCTGTCGCTGATGATGAGCGAGGATGTGATGCGGACGGTTCTTCTGATCGTCCTTCCGGCCGCGGCTTTCTGCGTCCTGAACCCGCACCTGTTTCCGGACCGGGCAGACGAGACTCTGGTCCTGAACAGGAGGACCTATGTAACTGCCGTGATCGCTGCTTTTGTGATCGGTGCCTATGACGGCTTCTACGGACCGGGAACCGGAACCTTTCTGATCATCGCATTTACCGTATTCGCGAAAATGAGCGTCCGCCCGGCGAACGCTCAATCTAAAGTAATCAATCTGACAACCAACATTACTTCGCTGGTTGTATTCCTGCACAGCGGGCAGGTGCTTATACTGCTCGGGCTGGTCGGCGCTGTGTGCAACATGCTGGGCAGTTATATCGGATCAGGACTTGTACTGACGAAGGGAACGAAGATTGTCCGTCCGATCATCCTGATCGTTCTGATGCTGCTCTTTGCTAAATTGCTGTTCCGGTTTTAACAGAAGGCAGAAGATTCATCAATGCTTTCTGTTGACGGAAGCTTTCCATCGTTAAGCCTCTTTCACCCAGTTCCCTGGAATTCCTGACTCCCTTCTTCCAGTCGGCATGGTAATCCGAACCACCGGAGAGAATCCTTATACTGTCAGCATATCTTTCCCGTACCTGCGCCCCTATCTCTTCCGGTGTCAGGGATCCTCCATAGCTGGTCTTATCATATGGATAGGAGACCTCAATTCCGTCAAGGCCTGCTCCGATCAGGCGGTCAATGTACGCAAACCTGGACATCGTCCCGGCCGGAACACAGACCGGCTCATTGACCAGATACGGATGCGCCATGATCGCGATCCCGCCGGTTCTGTGTACCTGGCGGATAACTTCCACAGGATCCGGCTTCTCCCGAAGAATCTGATACGCCGGCGTATTCTTTACCATGAGCTTTGCCTGCGCCCAGCCTTTCGCGAAGCCACGCCGGGCAAGTAGTTCAAAGATCATTTTCTTCTGCACACGGTCCTCCGTGACAGGGGTTCCCCCATTGTCTAAAACCTCGTCCCAGGTGATTGTCATGCCATCGGCGCTGAGGCGCCTCACCAATTCCTGATAGCTGCTGATCCTGGACTTGGAGACAAAATCCTCGAGCCAGTCAAAAAAGGAATCTTCCCAGTTGCAGCCGAAGCACACGATATGACAGTCCTCCGCAGTCGTCTCACAGGAAACCTCGATCCCACGGATCAACGCTACACCCTTTGCGGCTGCATATTCCACGGCGTCAGCATATTCCGCAGCGTCAGCGTCTTTTGCGGCGTCAGTTTCTTTCCCCGCAGAAAGCAAAATCGTCTGCGGCGGCCGGATATCGTGATCCGTCAATCCCAGAATCCGCACTCCGACTGCGCCCGCATGATCGATCAGTTCCTGTGGCGAATCGGATCCGTCTGACCTCGTAGAATGACTGTGCAGATCTACAGGATAACTTGCTGTGTATATCGCTTCTTCCTTCATCTCTTTTCTGTCTCCAAATCAATCAGGCACTTTCTCTCAGCTCTGGCTCAAACCACGTCCCCGGCTGACCGCACCAGCCAAATTATAAAAGAGTACCCCGCTGATCACAATCGCAGCGCCGAGCAGAGACAGTCTGCCTAATCTCTCCCCATAGAACACTGCGACCAGGATCGGATTCAATATCGGTTCAATTGCATTGATAATGGACGCGGTCACCGGATCGGTATATCTGGTCCCGATGGAAAACAGGATATAGGCCAGTCCAACCTGAATCGTTCCCAGGACAAAGACCGCTGTCAGGATCATCGGCGTGAACTGCGTCTCTTTCAGCACAAACGGCGAGAGGAATACGCCGCACATCATCTGCCCGAAAAACATGGAGGATAGGGCATCCCCCTTCTCAAACTGGTTGAGCATAAAGACACCGGCATAGAAAAGACCGGACAGCAGCGCAATCACATCGCCCGGGATATTTCCTGTGGTCATGCCCTCAAAGAAAAAGCATACAATCCCGGCGAGAACGATCAGGATCGCTGTGATTTCTGTTCTGTCCGGCTTTTTTCCGAAAAGCAGGATCATCAAAAGGATAATCCAGACCGGAGCCGTATACTGCAGGACGATCGCATTGCCTGCAGATGTCAGCTTGTTCGCGATCGTATAGAACGTTGTCACACCCGCCATGCTCACTGCCCCGATCAGAACCGTGGCATTCCATTTGATCTGATGGTGCGTGATCCGTATGTACGCGCCGATCACACCGCAGGCGATCAGGTTTCTTACTCCGTTTATCGCCAGCGGGTTCCACGGGATCAGCTTGATCAGAAGGCCGCCTGTCGAAAAACACACAGACGCGCCAAGCATGGCCAGTATTCCTGTTATACGATATTGTTTACCGTTCACCTTGATACCACTTATTCCACCCAGTACACTCTGCCGTCTTTGCGCTCTGCTGCCTTTGGTGCATCCTCTTCCGGATAGCCGATGGCACAATGCCCGATTCCTTCCCATTCTCCTTCGATTCCAAGATCCTTCAGGAGCTTCCGGTACCCGGGCTGCTCAAATTCCTCTTTGGCCCTGTGGATCCAGATGCTGCCCAGACCCAGAGAATGCGCCGCAACCATCAGGTTCCCCATCATAAGGCTTCCATCATAAACATGTGTCGGCACCTCTTTGTTTCCGAGAACGATCAGAATGACCGGTGCGCCATAGAAAGGATCAAAGCCTTCACCCCAGCCGCCGATCTTCCGGTTGTCTTCTGATATCTGATCCCGCAGTTCCTTCTTTGTCACTGCAATCACCATGGCGGACTGCTTCCCCATTCCGCTGGCAGCATACAGGCCTGCTTCGATGATCTGCTGAAGATCTTCCTTCGCAGGCAGTTCCGGTTTGAATTTACGTATTGATCTGCGCTCTTCCATTGCTTTGATGGTCTCGTTCATTTCCGTTACCTCCTCTTTTTCTGTTTCCTGTGTTGCCTGAATACTACTTACAGCCGCCTTCGGGAATCCCTCCCATCAGGCCTTGATCTCATACTCCTTGCGAAACGATAGTACGATTCCATCAGATCGTCCTCTCCGTCCTCTGCATACGCGCCGTAGCCATCCTCCCAGAGATCTTCCGCGTCTGTTCTCTTCTTCCTGCCGGTCTTCTGTTCCCTCTCCCAGGCATCACGCGCCTGCTGCTCTTCCTCTCCGAACACCTCATTCCACAGATTCCACGCCGACTCCATCGTTCCGGAATACGGGGCCATATCCCCGGAAACGGATGCTTCCCGAAGATGCCGCTTCGGCGCCGCTTCCCGGAAATGCATCAGCCTGTCGTATTCCTCCCTTGACTGTGGATCCGACAGCACATAGAAAGCGATTCCGATCTGTTTGAAGAGCTCTTCATCTCCGCCCTCGTCCGGGTGATGGCGCTTTGCCAGCGCACGGAAAGCCCTCCGGATCTCATTTGTATCCGCGTCCGGTTCCAGTCCAAGAATCTTGTAATAATTCAGCACTTCTGATTAACCCTTTGCCATCTTTTTGTGTATCGTATTCAATACCTTCTTTTTGTTCCTGACCCAGTCAGGCGCGACCAGCAGGCTCCCGGGCCCGTCCCCGGTCATGCGGTGGAGAACCATCTCCTCCGGCAGCAGCCTGATGCTTTCGGCCACGAGGTCCGTATACTCGTCCAACGAAAGAAGCGGAAAAGGCTGGTCTCTATACTGCCGCTCCAGCAAGGTTCCCTTCAGGATATTCAGCATCTGCAGCTTGACTCCGTCCGGTGCCGGATCCAGACCGGCGAGGTAATGAATGGTCTGCAGCATGTCATCTTTTGTCTCTCCCGGCAGGCCGAAGATCACATGGACGATCACCTGGATTCCGGCGCATTTCAGCTTTCTGAGCGCCTCCTCAAAAATACGCAGCGGATAGCCCCTGTTCATCCGGACGGCAGTTTCATCATGCATCGTCTGAAGGCCCAGTTCCACCCAGACCGGTTGGATCTGATTCAGGTACCGCAGCATTTCCATCACGTCCTCACCCAGACAGTCCGGCCTTGTCCCGATGGAGAGGATCACGATATCGTCACGGCGGATTACCTTCTCATACAGTTTTGTCAGACGGCCGACGTCTCCGTAGGTGTTGGTAAAGGACTGAAAATAGGCGATGAATCTTTCTGCGCTGACTTTCTTCCGGACGCGTTCCTTCGCCTCCGCAATCTGCGCCTCGATCTCGTCCGCAGAGGCTGCAAACTCGCCCGATCCTCCTTCCGAGCAAAATGCGCAGCCGCCAAATCCAGCCGTTCCATCCCTGTTCGGGCAGGTACAGCCTGACGTGAGGGAGAGCTTATAGATCTTCTCGCCGTATTGCTGTTTCAGAGCAGCAGAGAGCGTTCTCATCGGGTTTCCTCTTTCTTTCCACCCATTATACTGCTTCCTGAACCCCTAGTGAATGATACATGGCACTCCATGTTCTTCCAGTTGTATATCCAGTTCGATCATGTCATAGATCTCATGCTCGATGAAGTAGGAAAAGATGATATCCGTCTTATCACACGGTGACAGTGCGTACCCGGCTCTTGAAAGAAGATCCCGCGATTCATCCAGATTCAGCTTCGCTCCGATGCACAGGCACAAAGCTGTCAGTTTCTGCGGGTGATAATCCGGATTGTTTTTAATCTTTGAAAAAACCTTTTTGTCAACGATCGCCCTTTTGTAGACCTCGGAATTCTCCATGCCTTTCTCGCCGATCAGATAGAGAAGATATTCGGGGAAGGTATCTGCCATATGCTTCATCCGCTCTGACAGCTTTTCTTCAAGATCCTCTATTGCAGCATCTTCCTCATCCGGTGAAGCCATTGCCGGTGCGCCCGCGATGATATGACTGAATTCTTTCGGCTCTCTGGCTTCGCGTGCAGCTTTCGCCCTGGCTCTTCGCTCTGCCTGCCGCCTGGCTTCTTCCAGCCTGGCAGGTACATTGCCGAAAGCCCCCGGGACCGGCGAAGGCTTGAAACTGCCCGCATCCGAATCATAGGCCGCTTCACTGTATTCTTCTCTGTGCTTCAGATCAACATAATGGCGGTCGATGTACGCTTCCAGATCCGGATAGAGGCTCTTCCCCATCCGCGTAGCTTTCTCATCGAATACGACGAGACAGATCAGCATTTGGGATGTCAGGAGAAATGCATTGATCTCATCTACGGCAATCCGCATTCCTTCTTCCTTTGGATAGCCGAAACCGCCTGTTGAGATCAGCGGAAATGCAATCGATCGGATCCCCTTCTCTGCAGCCAGAGCCAGGCTCTTCCGATAGCAGGACCGGAGCAGTGCCTCCTCTCCGCTTTTCCCATTGATATACAGAGGACTTACCGCATGAATGATATACTTTGCCGGAAGACCGAATCCCGGTGTAAGAAAGACCTCCCCTTCTCTTACCGGACCTATGTGCTCCTTCCGGTAAGCGAGCAGCTCATCGTAACCCGCGGCTTTATAGACTGCATAGTCACAGCCCGTTCCAACGACCGGCTGGTCATTCGCCGTGTTTACGATCGCTTCCGTATGCATCTTCGTAATATCATTGCGCACTATCTTCAGTGGCATCGAACTCACCCCTCACTCTTTTGCTGTTTTCTTCTCAACGCTTCCTTTCTGTCCTCCACGTCAGTCCCTTTGCAGCCATTCTGAGCAACCAGCTTCGCTTTCTGCGGCCTGCTCATCTTCTTGATATGCCATTCTCTACTCATCGCTTCACTTTTGCTCTCGCATGCCTCGTAATACACCAGCTCTACCGGCAGCCGAGAGCGGGTGTACTTTGCCCCGGTTCCACTGTTATGAGCCGCGACGCGGGACGCAAGATCATTGGTCCAGCCGCAGTAAAATGTATCATCCCTGCAGCGGAGAAGATCATTTCAGCCTTGATTTTTTATTTGCAGGCTATAGAGGTGGGGGAATTCTTGCCTGTATATGTTAAAAAGTCCCAAAGACTGCCTCCTGCCACACCGGATTACACAGCTAGATCCTCATGAATCCGCTTCAGCAGAATCATTGATCAATGAATCCGCATAGGCCAGATACGCTTCCATGCGATGAGCGTCATTGATCTTCTGCTGCAATCCCCCGTCTTTCACAAAAACGGAGGTCATATCAAAGTATACTTTATCGCTTTCCGCATATTTCAGCATGTTTTTCACACCGGCTCCCTCATAAAAAAAGTGTTTTGTCATGGCCAGCGCAAGCCCTTTCTGAAAGTATTGCTGCGGAGAAACCGATGCTTTTTTCTTTTCATGCCTGGGCGTAAAAAAACCTTCTTTTTCGTAGCTGCATGCCATACGGAAAAGATCGATCAGCTTGTTCCGCTTATTCACTGTATATCCTGCAAATCTCTTCTGACCTGTATAGTGCTTGAACTTATCTGCAATCAGATGGTTGATATCAAAAGTGACAGTCACACCATTCTTTCCATAATTCCAGTCATCGAATTCATCTCCCAAAGGAATGCATGGAACAAAATCGCCATTGTTCGAGATATTTACAATTCTTGGAGTTCCAAAACAGGTATCGGAATAAGCGACATTGGGGACAGCAAAGCCATATGCAAACACTTTACATTCGTCTTTGTCAATATAGTGCCGGGCAACAAGATTTGTCAGTGCACCTCCTCTGCTGTGTCCTGTAATCCACAGCAGGTCACCGGTTCCCGGAGAATAAGTCTTCTCCAGATACTGAATCACCTCTGCACAGGCCAGCTGAAACCCTTCATGTGTTTCACCATGCCCGAGATTGAAATTGCTGATCCATTCAAGTCCGCCTGCGCTGTATCCGCTGATGATAACAGCAATGATTCTGCCATAATCAGGGGCCCTTTTCACTCCGGTGTAAATCAGACAGTGATCATTATCTTTCAGAGTGCTTTCTTTTCCCTTGCCTGTATAATACTGCTCAACTTCCCCAAAACCGGCATCTTTCAGATATTTCTCTGTGGAATCTCCATAGGTAGAGGCTGAAGCCAGTGCCGATGCTTTAAGCAGTCTGACATTATTCCGGACATTATCCTGATCAAAGTACTGATCGGAGTATAATTCGCCTGCTGTTCTTTTCTCCTGGTTAATGACAGAAGAAATCGTTATCTCATCGGAGATGTAAGTTCCTCCTGATGAGGCGGCATCAGTACGCATAGATAAAGTTCTTATCAGAACCGCCGTAAAAATCAAAACGAGCAGCAGACGCCAGCTGCAGTGGAATTCATCTGTGCGAATTCTCATTCTGCCGATTGTCATAGTTTCGTCCTCAGTACTCACACTGCGCTTTCTTCAGAGTTGATGCTTCCCTGATCAATTATAGCACAGAGTGAAAGAGCTGCAGCGCAGGAGCGCCAGCCGGCGTTCCTGCCGGCGCACTTTCCATTGTGCTTGCCGGCGTACTTGCCATTGCGCGCCCTGTGAATCAAAACCATCTCATAGAAAGCAAATCAAAAAAACAAACCAGACACTGGTTTTAGTGGTTTAAACATGATAGAATCTTTTTAGCATATCGTCCGGAAATGTGGTGTTTTCTTGACAGTTGTCAGGAAATCAAAGCGTATACAGGAGGTTTTTATGAAACAGTTGAAACGAATTCTTATTCTGGCCAGCATTCTGGTTTTTGTCTTTGTGACTGGTATCTATGCAAAAACATATACCAACACAGTTGTTATGAAAACAAAGAAAAAGGATCCTGTCTGGGGCGTACCTTTTACAGGTGATTACTTTATCTCAAAGAAGCCTGTTAAGATGACCTCAACGAACAAGAAGGTCGGTTCTTTATACTGGCAGTCAGATATGCTTGGAATCAAAACAAAAAAAACCGGAAAAGCAACGCTTGGTTTCAAGCTGAAAGGAAACAAAAACAAATTCAAAATCAAGCTGTATGTCTTAAAAGACTGCAACCCATTCAAGTCAATCAAGATCGGAGAAGAAGCTGTCGATGACCTGAAGACAATCGATAACTGGAGCGGCGCAGATGAGTATTGTTTCCTTCCGATTTCCTCCGGAAAACTGAGTGTAACGATGAAAAAAGGCTGGAAACTTGTGAAGATCAAAGCCTCATCTGACTGTAAAAAATGGAAAACCGTCAAAAACAATGCGAATATAGAACTGAAGGAAGGTAAGACCGGCGCGCTCAAATTCATCATTAAGAATTCTAAACTGGGATTTAAAACGAACCTGATCCTGTACAGGACAGATTATTTCGATGAGCATCCTGTCAATAATTGAGTATCCGCATCAAATCAAAAAGGATATTGTGGATCCGGACTAATCGTTCACAGATATCATTGCTCACATAAGTACCGCCTGGAAAGTGAATCGCTTTCCAGGCGGTATTTTATCACTCTTTTGTCTCCACCCTGACTCTTCCTTTCTGGATTCTGTCCAGGAAGAATTCTTTGACGGAGCAGCCTGCCCGGCCGGAGGATGCACAGGCACAGGCACAGGCGCAGCTGGAGGCGCAGGCACAGCTGGAAGCACAGGAGGACGCACACGAAGAGTGTGACCTGCCGGAGCCTGAGGAATGCCGGCGGCCGGAAGAAATGTGCACGGGTACCGGGATCACATGGACGTGTATGTATGTGTTCGGGGAATTCCCGTACCTGTAGGTTCCGGCTTTGCTGTAAGCTTTTGGCTCTTCCAGGTCCTTCTCTTCGACGATTTCCTTGCTTTTGATCATACTGCGTCCGCAGTATGGACAATTGTCCTTTCCCTCCTGCCTGCCGGCGCCGCAGCCGGGGCAGGTTTCATAGTACACGATCTTGGTGCGGACGATCTTTTTCCCGGCGGAGCGGGAAGGGGAACCGCCGAAACCAAGCCCGCCGGCGATCCAGCGGATGAACTTTATGATCACCATGATGGGGACCACAACAAAGAAGAACAGTGCAACCAGAGCGCCGATGAGCATCGGAAAACTGAACTCATCGTCGGAACTGCCCGACTTCGTGCCGCCTGCCTGCCGGTCCGTGGAGAAGGCAAAGGCATCATTGGGATAAGTGACGGAGATTGTGAAGCGGCCACCCGGCGAGAGGGAATCGGAAAAAACAAGATAACTGCCGTCGATCAGGCAGTCCGGCTGCCAGGCGCCGGCCTGGTCCGCATTCCACCGGATGGCCAGATCCTTGACGGCAATTTCGTCAAACCATGCCGGTGTAAAGGAGTACACCGTCTCCCCTTCAACATAGCGGTCAATCTGATACATATGATCCTGAATAAAGGAGAATTCGAAGCTTGCCACCTCTCCCTCGTAATAATCCCGATCCAGATAGACAGCCAGGGAAGTTCCTTTGTCTTCGATCCGGCTGATGCTGTTTCCAAGCGCGGTGACCTGAGAGTGATGGCTGTTGGGCAAGCCAATGTCAACCCATGTCAGAGGACCGTAGCGTTCATCGTCCAGCACTTTCCAGTCAATCTGATAGGTCATCCGGAGAGAAGCATCCTCCTGTACATCTACGGTGATATGAAAATGCTCGATCTCATCCGTGGGATCCGCAGCCAGCGCTGAGACTGTCCCGAAGCACAGAGTCCCCAGTCCAAGCATCAGCCAAAGCACCGCTGTCAGAATCGCGGGAGGTGTTATCGTTTTCGTATTCCATTTCATCAGCAATACCTCCTGAGGGGACATTCTCCGGTCATCAGGGCAGAAGACGCACGGCGCTCTTTGCACGGCGCACTGTCCCAGATCCTGTTCCAGTCATCCTGAAGCATGCTGCCGAGCGGCTGTCCGGAGAGCCAGCTCTGGCAAGGAATCACATTTCCGCCGGGCGTAACTGCCATATTGGAGAGGCAGGCGCCGCAGGATGGGGAAGGAATATTCAGCTCTTCAAACACCGTCTCGTCCAGCCAGCCCGGGGAGGTGAAGGCGATCTCCATACCGTTCTGATGACAGAAAGATACCGCCTGGCGAAGAATATCCTCCAGCTCTTCCTTTTTCAGCTGCAGCGCCTCGGACGCGGGAGTCACTGCGCTTCCCGTGGTGATCAGGCCGGAACACGTCACATAGATCACGCCGAGCCGGTGCAGAAGCTCCAGCGTTTTTACATAATCCCGATTGAGTGTGCACAGGGGCGTATTGATGCTCACCGACAGATTCTGCGCAAGCGCGTTCTGAATCCCGGCAAAGGTCTCCTCATACCGGTCGGCGCCGACCAGGCGGTTATGCACCGCGGGATCGGCAGAGTAGAATGTGATCTGTACACTGTCCAGCTCTGCCTCGCGAAGCTTCCTGCAGTAGTCAGACGTCAGCCTGATTCCGTTCGTGTTGAGGCGGGAGATGAACCAGCGGGCGTGAGAGATGAGCTCGATCAGGTCCTCCCGCATCGTAGGCTCCCCACCCGTGAATGTCACCTGTGGAATACCGGCACTGCGGCAAAGATCCAGAATCTTCTTCCAGTCATCGGCAGACAGCTCCTCTTCACCGGACAGCGTCTGGCCTGCGGCATAGCAGTGTACGCATCTTTGATTGCAGTGCCATGCACCGTCTTTTGTCATGGCGCTGACCATCAGATCCATCCTGTGAGGTGCCTTCATGAACGGCGCATAATCACCGATGCTCATGTACTGCACCCTGGCGGTGACTTCCTCGCGGTAAGCGATCTGCCGGATCGTCGTGTAGATTGTCTGGATATACTTCCGTATCCGTTTCAGGGAAAGGACAGGCAGAATCCGGTGTACATTGCCGGCGGTCTTGTCCAGGATCTTCTGAATGTCTGTCTGGTCGATCTGCATGCCATCATAGTGATTCGTCTCACGGATGAGTTCTGCCAGAATCACTGCCCAGATGAAATTGACCGGCAGGATATCCGAACCGTTGATGATGGCAACGCTGGGGCCGAATGCAGCTTCCTCTGCCTTCGGAGGAATCAGATGGACACGGATGGCTCCGGGTCCGTCAGGGTTCAGGGTCGTGTGAAGAACCTCACTGAAGGCAGAAGCCATGTAGGCTTTCAGACTGCGTACCGTCCTGGTACTGCGAAATATTACGGGTATGTTGGTCATTGCATCCTTTCTGCACCATAGCCGGTGCTGACTGCTGTTGATATGCGTTTTCATTCTGTCACTGCCGGCGGAGCCAGACATATTATGATGTTGGGGTCAAAAGTACCTTTTGCCCCCAACTATGATGTACGGATCGCTCCGTTGCTTCGCAACTCCCGCGCTCCTCGGCCACTCCGCAATGCAGGGTATACCGGGCATCCCGGTCAGAAGCAGTAGGAAAAACCGGAAGCAAACTGCTCAATCCGCCCGCCCAGGACAGCTTTCAGTACACTGAAAGCATGATCTCCCGTACAATGGCCTGTAAAGATATGGCTGATAGAAGTTTGCTTTATTTCCTCGCAGAGAACGTCCAGCTCCTGATCCGTCAGATTGAAAAGATGCAGCCCGCCCACATACGCATAGATGTCATTCCTGCCGAGCATTTCCCGAATATCCGCAAGAATATTTGCCATACCGGTGTGGGAGCAGCTGTTCAGGACGATCAGGCCCTTCCCGGTATCAATCACCAGGCTCTGTTCGTGCGAGAAATCATCCGGCGTGCACCTTCCGTTACGGATGGTATACAGATTGTTTCTCAGGGCGATCGATGAATAATCCGCCTTCCGGTGGGGAATCAGCCAGATTCCCTCCGCGATCTTATAAACACCTTTTATATACTGGATCCGGTTCTCATATGCGGCAAGAATGCCTCTGCGGATCCCGATATACTTCTGTACCCCTTCCTTTATGCCGTAGCAGTTTTCACAGGCTCCTTCCCGCACGAAAAACGGTGCTGTCCGGTTCAATTCAAAGAAGGTGTCCATTCCGTCTGCATGGTCATAATGTGCATGGGAAAGGACACCGGCCCCGACCTCTGAAAGATCGATTCCAAGTCTTTCAGCGTTTTGCGCAAAAAGAGAGCCTGCGCCGGTATCCAGCAGTATTTTCCTGTCATCAGCAGTGATCAGAATGCTGAGTCCCCATTCTCCGGGCAACTCTTCGGCTGCAATGTTATCGGTCAGAACTGTCATTTCTACTTTTCCAGGCATAGCGCTCTCTCCGTTGTCTTTACCCTTATTTATGAATGAAGGGCATCGTCTTTCTCTTTTTCATTGCATGTCACTGCCGTGCTTCTTCCTCTGTTTCCGCCTCACTGCAAAGGTCATTCTGCAGCAAAGCACCAGGCAGAGTAACCCTGCCGGCGGCAGATTTGAATCACTCCGTCAGGAAACCAGGTATTTCCTCAACGCACTCAATCCGCCGGCCGGCACACAGAAACGTTCCCGGCTATGCTGAATCTCGTCCCATACCTCGTCCAGGTCAAACCATCGCACTTCATCCACTTCCGATTCCTGAAGTTTCAGAGAACCAATCTCCACCGGCCCGGAATAGACATAGACGCTTGTCACTTCATTATCCCGGAACAGATGCCCGTGGAATTCCTTCTCATACTGGATGCGGAAAGTACCGGCATAGTGCAGCTGCTCCGGCTGCGCGTCAATCCCGAGTTCTTCGTTCAATTCCCGCAGTGCTGATGGAACAGGCTCTTCCCCGGCCGGAATATGGCCGGCAGAAGAAGTATCATACAATCCAGGAAAAGACTCCTTTTCCATACTGCGTTTCTGAAGCAGGATATCATATCCTTGATCAGAAGGTCTTATCACCCATACATGCGCAGTACGATGCAGGATGCCCTCGCGGTGGGCTTTGCTGCGCGAGACGGTTTCTCCTGTCGGGGTGCCGTCTTCATCTACAATATCAAGATATTCCATGTCTTCCGGAATCATTCGGATTGTTGTCTGCATGATATTCTCTCCGTTTCCCGCATCACACACGAAGGGGAATCTGCTGCCGGACGGCATCAACAAGACTCAGATCGACCGTGGTACTGAGAAGTCCTTCTTCTTCTCCGAGTTCACTCAGGATCCGTCCCCACGGATCAGTCAGGATGCTGTGCCCGTACGCCACATAGGACGCTTTGCTGTCTCTGGCAGGAGAACACCCCAGCATGAAGATCTGCTGGTCCAGGGCACGGCTTCTGAAGAGGATCTCCCAGTGTGCAGGTCCGGTTGTCATGTTGAACGCGCCAGGCACAAAAACCATCCGTACGCCTTCTTCTCTCATCTTCAGGAACATTTCCGGAAAACGGATGTCAAAGCAGATGCACACTCCCATCTTCCCGTATTCCGTATCAAATACAGTTGCTCCTTCCCCTTTTGAGAGTACGTCCGATTCCCTGAAGTACTGCCCGCCCGGCACATCAATATCAAAAAGATGGGCCTTCCTGTGTTTTCCGATCAGATGCCCCGACCTGTCAAAAACATATGAAGTATTGTACAGTTTCCCGCTCTCATCTGCTTCGGGTACAGATCCGCCGATCAGGTAACACTGGTTCTTCCGCGCAAGCTCCTGAAGAAAGCAAAACACGTCTCCCCCGTCCTTCTGCGCAAAGGCAGGGAAGCAGCTGTTATCATACGGGCATGTGAAGATCTCCGGAAGCAGTATAAAGTCAGGCTTGTCACCGGTATATCCATCCAGCATCCTTCTGACCTCGTCCATGTTCTGCTCCGGCGTCGGAAAAGATTTCTTCTGAATGGCAAGTACCTGGAACCTGATCCCGCGTTCTTTGAAAAACTGCTCCGCCTTGCGTGTGTCTGAGCTTTTATTTGTCCCGGAAATCTGTATATTCATCATAACTCCAATCAGGTGATCTCTTCCTCTCTGGCTTTTTTCTTTTTTCTCTGTCTCCTCAACTGATCACGCCTCAGGAGAAATCCTGAGGCGTGGAGAAGATCGCAGATCCGCAAGCGTACAGAAGAATGAAGCGGATCTTAGTCTGTTCAGATTCCGAGCTTTTCCTTCACAGCTTCCATACTGAGACCGCTCTTTGAGATCGCCTTGAGCAATTCCTTTTCTTCTTTCGCCTTAGCAGCTTTTTTTGCCTTCGCTTCTTTTGCTCTTTCTGCTTTCTTCGCAGCGTTCTTCAGATCGTCCAGTTCTTTTCTTAATTCGTTCTCAGCCACTTTCAAAGCCTCGATCTTTGCAACCAGTTTCGCCTGTCCTTCGAGGTTCGCCGCAATCTTTGCTCTCAGTGATTCTTCTTTTGTTGCTCTTGGTTTTCTTTCTGCCATAATAACTCCTCTCTTTTATATTCTGCCAAACGGTATAACTGGTTTTATGATATAAGACTATATCATACTCTTTTCATTTATAATATCTTTTTTGTATAAAAAGGGATGATGGCGAAGACAATCCGATTCTTTATAATTCATGTCTGTCTCTCCTTCTTCTTCCTTGCTTCTGTTATGTTCCAGGATTCTTTCTTCGGGGTAAATGGTATTTCCCTTTCTGCGGGATCCCGACAGGACGGGCGGCAGCCATCAGATATCCACTTTTGTCGTTCCGCCCAGGAAAGTCGGAAGGCTCTTTCCGGTTTTTTTCCAATAACGGTATTCAGCAGTCGCCGTGAAAAGAACGTCTCCGGACGAATTCAATGCAGTCTCAAAGGAATCCTGGATCACATTGATGATGTAGCCCACGCCAACCATTGCCATAGCTGTATCCTGCTGAATGCCGAAAAGAGAGCATGCCATCGGAATCAGCAGCAGAGAGCCTCCTGCCACGCCGGAAGTGCCGCAGGCTGCCAGTGTGGCAAGCAGGGAAAGCACGATGGCGGAAGCAACGTCTACATGAATCCCCACTGTATTGGCCGCCGTCATCGTCATAATCGTGATTACGACCGCTGCACCGTCCATATTGATCGTCGAGCCCAGAGGGATGGAAACCGAATAGATGTCCCTGTCCAGGCCAAGCTTCTCACACAGTGCCATGTTAACCGGAATGTTGGCTGCGGAAGACCGCATGAAGAATGCCATAAACGCACTCTCCCTCAGGCAGCGGAACACCAGCGGATAAGGATTGGCATGGATGGAAAGAAAAACAAGGATCGGATTCAGGATCAGGGACACGACCAGCATCGTTCCCACCAGAAGAAGCAGAAGCTTCCCATAATCGATAAAGATTGACAGACCGCTCTCTGAGATGGTCTCATAGATCAGGCCCATGATTCCGAAAGGCGCAAGGGCAATAATCCAGCTCACCAGCATGGAAACCGCATCCGCCAGATCCGCGATGACCTTTCTGGTTTCTTTTGCGGCAACCTTCTTGAAGATGATGCCCAGAAGCACTGCCCAGAACAGAATGCTGATATAATTGGCGCTTCCGAGAGAAGCTACCGGGTTTCCTACCATGGAAACGATCAGGTTCTGAAGAACCTCACCAACTCCGGAGGGCGCGGCACTCACATCTGCACTCCCCGCGAGTTTCACCGTAAGCGGGAAAAGAAAGCTCGCCGCTACTGCGACAATGCCCGCCAGCAGCGTGGACAGCAGATACAGAAAAATAACAAACCCGAACCGGTTGTCAAAACCCGTGGTTCCCTGCGTAAGAGATGAAATGACCAGCACGAATACAAGGATGGGCGCAATCGCTTTGAGTGCGCCGACAAAGATGGTTCCGAACAAAGGAATCACTGGCAGGCCTGGTATGATCAGCCCAAGAACCGTTCCGATTACAAGGCCGATAATGATGCGCAGAATCAAACTTGTTTCATTGTATTTCCGAATCAGATTACCCATAAACTTACCTCTTTCACTTCATGTATTGATCAAGCCTGCTGTTTACATCAAAAGATCAGCATATGTCTGCGCTTCAGCAAGCAGTTCCTGTTCTGTATAAGAAGATGCAAGGCAGCCTTCTCTGGTCACGCATTTCCCTCCTGTCAGGTTCCCGAAAAGAACCGCCTCAGCGACATCATAGCCATGATAGATTCCATACAGGTATCCTGCAAGAAAGGCATCACCGGCTCCGGTGGAATCGACTGCCGCGATTCCGGGAATGACCGGAATCTTCCGGAATTGTCCCTGCTGATAGATCAGGCAGCCTTCTGAATCAAGCTTGATGATAACGGTCTCCAGATATTCCGCCAGAACCCTGGCTGCCTCCTCAGGCGTACTGCGTCCGGTAATCTTCAGCGCTTCTCTCCTGTTTGGCGTATAGTAATCTGCCAGCTTCAGCAGATGTGCGCATGACGCAAGGGAAAGGGTATCACTCCAGCCCATATCCAGGGCGATCCGGCTTCCCTCTCTTTTCAGCTGTTCATAGACCTCCGGATAAGCGGTATCCATCATACAGATCCCGGCACCCTGAGAGGATTCATAGATCTTCCGTGCGGTTTCTTCTGTTTTCCTGATCCCGTCTGAGTAGGAGATAAATGTTCTGTCCCCGGGCGTGACTGCGACAGAGCTGATATTAACGGGTATGCCATCGGTTCCCTGACATAGATTGTATATTTCTATGTTTTCTTTTTCCAATTCCAAGGCAGCAAACCGGGAGAAGAAGTCCTCTCCCAGTCCGGTCTGCAGCCGGACCGGTATCCCGAGCCGGCTCAGAAGCACCAGCGTTCCCGGCGCTCCCCCGCCCAGCATCATGGAGAACCTGTTTCCGTATAGTTCTTCTCCCTCCGACGGAATTCTGGGAATCCCTGCGAAGATCAGGTCGACATTGACCCCGCCGCAGCCTGCTATGAATCTTTTCTTTTCGTTATTTCCAGCCATCGATATATCCGCCATTCAGTGTGATAAACTGATCCACCAGCTTCACTGCGAGAGAATAGGAATTCACCAGCGGGTGCAGTGTCAGACAGTCTACTGCAGCCGCACGGCTCCGCTCCCGGATCGCTCTGGAAGCAAGACGCTCATAGGATTTTACCCTGCGGATCAGTTCGAGGGCACGCTCATCCGGATCCGGAACGGCATGAGGAATACAGCCATCCCGGGTGATATCACAGGTAATCTCAACGATATCGTCGTCCAGCAGCGTCGGAATGGCACCCAGATTAGGCGCACACAGGATCATACTGCCTTTCTCGCCGGATTCCGCTATATCAATAAAGCGGAGCGCAACACCTGCATAGCCCCCGTCATCCTCGGAGAAAACGTCAAACTTCCATGCCTTGTTCCTGCGAATACCGGTTTCATTCGCCATATAGGCATCTTCCCGGCGGCCGTACCATTTCTCGAACACGGCAAGGCAGCCCTCAAAATCATGATCGAGGTCCATCTTCTCCAGTTCAGCGGTCATCTCCCGGTTGATTTCCTCAATCACCTCCCCCCGCGTCTGCGGGGCATGGAGGATGTTTTCCAACGCCTTTTCCCTGTAATAGAAATAATACAGATATTCATTCAGTACCATGCCCATGTGCGCCAGAAGCTCCGGCTCAAAAAAGCGCAGATCCGTCTCGGTATAGGCATCCCTGCGTCTGATCAGTTCAGGCAGGATGTCCTTTCCGTCCAGCAGAATCTGCCGGAAAAAGGACAAATGGTTCAGACCATAGCACTCTCCTGTCATCCGCTGCGCAGGCACACCGTAAAGATCAGCAAACTGGTGCAGCATGCCGCTTGGCGCGTCACAGATCCCGTAGGTAAAATCATATCCCATGTCACGAAGCGTCTGCGATACCACACCGGCCGGATTGGTGAAGTTGAACACTTTGACCGAAGGCTTTGACACCTTCCGGACCAGATCGCAGATCTTCGCAAGCGCCGGGACAGAACGCATGGCAAACGACAGGCCTGCCGCTCCTGTTGTCTCCTGTCCGATCACACCAGCCGCAAGCGCGATCCGCTCTTCCCGTACACGCATATGATCACCGCCGACCCGGATTGTCGTGATGACGTAATCGGCATCCCGGAGTGCTTCCTCCGGATCGGAGGTCAGCCGGAACTGAAGCTCCGGACAGAGCAGGGCAGACACATGCGCGGCCATCGAACCGTAGATCCGAAGCTTTTTTTCATCATTGTCCATGAAGACCAGCTCCGTAATCTGCAGCTGCCTGGCTCTCTGCGCGATGCTCTTTGCAAGAAACATGGAGCGGACGCCCCCTCCGCCAATAACTGCCAGTTTCATATGATTCACTCCCTTTCTTCAGCCCTTGACAGAACCGGCAACCAGAGACTGGTTGACCTGCTCCTGGAAAAATGCAAAGATCACGATACTCGGTATCACTGCGATGGTAATCGCTGCAAACAGGGCCGTATAATTAAAGCTGAACTGTGCTGTAAAATAGCTGAGTGACAAAGGCAGCGTCCGTGTGGAAACAGAGCTGGTCAGGATGAGCGCAAAGGTGAACTCATTCCAGCTTTCCAGAAACGCCAGGACCGCAGCGGATGCCATCCCGCCTTTCGCGCAGGGAATCATGACAAGGAAGAAATTTTTCAGAAATCCCGCGCCGTCCATCCGCGCCGCCTCTTCCAGTTCATCCGGGATCGCCGAGAAGGTTGAGCGCAGAATCATCAGCGAAACCGGCATACTCAGCGCTATGTAGACTATGATCAGCGCTGCCTTGGTGTCATAGAGACCCATCTTTGAGATGACCGTAAACACCGGACTTAAGAGTGCTGTCGTCGGGATCACCATTGACAGGGAAAGAATCCAGAACAGGATGTTTTTCCCGCGAAACCGCTTCTTGGCAAAAATGTAGCCGGACATGGATAAAAACAGAACGTTCAGCACTGTGGCCGTCACGGAGATCATCAGGCTGGTTGCGAAAAACTGAAAGATCGGCGCCATCTCAAGCGCCTGCTTGTAACCATCCAGACTGAAGTGTTCCGGAAGGGAAAGACCGCTTGAAAGGATCTCCTTATTCGTCTTAAAGGAAGACAGAATCACCCAGAGAATCGGGTACAGCGCAACAATCACGGCCAGGATCATCAGAATATACCCGAAGATTCTCACCGCCCGCTCTCCCGGTGATAATTTGGCTCTCTTCATCGCTGCACCTCCTTACTCTTCCCTGGTATGGAAAACACGGTTGATCAGGAACATCGTTACCATACCGACAACGATAATCACGACGCCGATTGTGTTGGCATATCCGTAGTTGGTTGATTTCATCGTCGTATACAGATACAGCGGAAGGTTTGTCGTGGTGCTTCCCGGGCCTCCCCCCGAGGTCAGGTAGATCATGGAGAACAGCTGCAGCATATAGGTCGCTGCCATGATGACAGTCGTGCGAATCATGTCTTTGGCAAGCGGAAACACAACCAGCCTGTCAATCTGCAGGGAGGAAGCGCCGTCGATTTTTGCCGCCTCAATGATTCCCTCGTCCAGACTCAGACACTGGGCAAGCACCAGTGTCGTGGTATACCCGGCAAAGAGAAACCAGGTCATCGTGACAGCCGGGAATGCTGTCCCCATCTCAAACAGCCAGTTGTGCTGCAGCTTCTCAAGCCCGACCGCTTTCAGGATGGAATTCAGCACACCGTACTGCGGGTTATACATATTGAGGAAGATCATGGCGATCGCGGACTGTGAGATAATATTCGGAATCATGTAGACCACGCGCACAAACTTCCAGCCACGCGGCTTCTTATACAGAACAAATGCAAGCAGTGTTCCGAGCGCAACGTGGAAAACACAGTGAATCACGATCCATACCAGCGTATTCCGGAAGATAAGCCAGAAGTTCTTATCCTGCGTAAACAGCTGGATGTAGTTTCCTATACCATTGAATGAAAATGTTTTCGGCATCAACCGGTAGTTGAAGAAGGATCCTCCGATCACCATGCAAAGAGGAACCGCAAAGATCAGCAGAAAAACAGCACATGTCGGCAAAAGAAACAGTATGATCCAGGGAATTTCTTTTTTTCGCATCCTATTCACCTCTGTAAGCGATTCTTCTTTGGATGATCCGTTCCCGGCTCATCTCTTTGATAAAAGAATTGGCTGTAAAAACAGCCAATTCTTTTGATATCGCCTGTATTCTTCTTGATCAGATTACTGTGCAGGATTGGCTGCAGCAAAATCAGTCAGAACCTGGCAGAAGTCTTCCGGCGTGCTGGCACCGGAAGCAAGATTCGGAAGCTCATTGTCCCAGATATCCTCAAGTCCGGGAACCATATTTCCGGTCAGCGTGCTCGCACGGTTCTCGCATGCGGAAGCCTGCGACAGGAATTCTCCCAGCAGCGGATACTTTTCAAGGATCTCGTCCGTGATCTCAACTGCGGAAGAGGCCGGAACCATACCAGACAGGTCAAGTGCAACCGCCTGCGCCTCGTTGGAGGTAAAGAACTGCACCATGGCAACGGCTGCCTCTTCCAGCGCCGGATCATCCTGCTTTGTCACAAACATTCCCTCGATCGGGGCGTCATACACAAAGCTGTCCGGATAAGCAGCTGCTCCAACCTTGTCCGCAAATCCCGCTTCCGTCTTGCTCTCGTCAGAGAAGTCAGAAATCATCCAGGGGCCATTGCAGATAATGGCAACATTGCCGGAGAAGAAATTGTTCGCAGCATTCTCATACGCACCGCCGACAGCGTCAAGCGTCGTATAGTTCTGATACAGCTCCTGCGCCTTGGCCATCGCATTGATCATAGCCTCGTTATTGTAATCTGTCGGATACTTTGTCTTGAGGAATTCCATGCCCTCTTCCGTAGAGGCAAGATAAGCACCGACCAGAAGCTGTGTGCACCATGCGCCGTCCGCTGTATCCATGGCGAGCGGCGTAATGCCGGCTTCTTTCAGCTTATCAAGATCCTCGAAAAACTCATCCCACGTTGCAGCCGGGCCATCGATGCCGGCCTGCTCGAAGAGCTCTTTGTTATAGAAATAGCCGATCATCTCACTTTCCATGGAGGAAGCATATTTCTTTCCGTCTCTGCAGTTGACTTCTTCCCAGGATTCCGTGTACATCGCCGCCCAGTCAGGATCCGCATCCACGGCTTCTGAAATATCCTTGACGGCATCAGCCTGGAGCGCAAGGTCCAGAAGCTTCTGGCCGGCACCGTATACGACAGGAGGAAGCGTTTCCGAAGACGCGATCTGTACCGTGATCTTATCCGCGTAGTTTTCATCTCCCGGCACTTCTTCCACCTCAATACGATACTGTCCCGCGTACTCTTCGTTAAAGCGGTTTACAAGTTCGGCGATCGCCGGTGCTGATGTGTTGGCACCTACCTGGAAGGTGGGATAATTGATCACGATCTCGTCGGCAAATGCACTTGAGGCCATCGCACCTGCCACCATGCAGAATACCAGAGAACCAGCAGCAAGTTTTCTCAGTTTCATAGAGTCCCTCCTTTGGAAAAAGATGTGATAAATATGTATTTGCTGACTATTTTCCTCTTCATTTGCCCCAAAAAGCAAAATAGGAGTGTATCAGATATACTTATTTAATCATGTCAGGGCGTTTCCGTCAATTATCTGCGGTCCGAAGCGCAGAGGTTGGGAAAGTACTACTTATTTGGTTTTTTTGTGGTATTCTGTCTGCAGAGGCAGCTGCCGGTCAGGCAAAGCCGGCAGAATGATTTTTCGTTTTCTAAGAAGGAGTAACCGACATGGATATCAGAGAAAACCCGTTCAGACTTGGATTCGGACTGATGCGCCTCCCCAAAAACGAGGACGGCAGCATTGATCTCCCACAGGTGAAGCTTATGGCTGATCGTTTCCTGGAAGCAGGCGGAACATATTTTGACACTGCTTATGCGTATGACAGCGGGGAAAGCGAGAAAGCATTCAAAGCTGCCATTGCGGATCGTTATCCCAGGGAGCAGTACACAGTCGCCACCAAACTGATTGCGTGGAACCTTTGCCATGATGAGGCCAGCGCAAAAGCACAGTTTTTCACCAGTCTGGAAAGAACCGGTGCAGGTTATTTTGACTTCTATCTGCTTCATGCGCTGCAGAGAAACAACTATACAAAATACGATGAATATCATATCTGGGACTTTGTGAAGGAGCAGAAAGCAAAGGGACTGATAAAGAAGTGGGGCTTCTCTTTCCATGCTGATCCAAAGCTGCTGGAAGAACTGCTTACACTGCATCCTGATGCTGACTTCGTACAGCTGCAGGTCAATTACGCGGACTGGGATAATCCAGGGGTAGCGTCCAGACGTAATATGGAGATCTGCAGAGCCCATGGCAAACCAGTGGTAGTAATGGAACCGGTCAAAGGCGGGATTCTGGCCAATCCGATTCCTTCCGTAAAAAAGATTTTTGATGAAGCCGCTCCCGGAATGTCCTATGCGAGCTGGGCGGTCCGCTTTGCAGCCAGCCAGGAGAACATTCTTGCTGTGCTAAGCGGCATGAGCAGCCTGGAGCAGATGGAAGATAACCTGAGCTATATGCAGAACTTCCGGCCGCTGAATCATCAGGAGATGGACATCATTCGAAGGGTACAGAAGGCAATCGAGGATGATAAAACCATCCCCTGTACGGCCTGTCACTATTGTACGAAAGGCTGTCCGCAGAATATCCCCATTCCTGAAATCTTCGCTGTCGAAAACCGAAAAAAAGACAGTCCTCATTTTCGGACCGTCAGGGAATACAACATCGTTACGCACGGACACGGCAGGGCAAGCGACTGCATACAGTGCGGTCAGTGTGAAGGCGCATGTCCGCAGCATCTGCCCATCATCGAACTTCTGGAGAAGTGTCGGGACATAGAGTCCTGAAGATCATTTCATCAGAGATGCATCCGTTTTCAGCATCACGAAAAGTATGCTGCTTCATGCATGCAGCGCTCCTTCCATCACTCGTTTTGCCGGTGGAAATGATCTGCCATGCTATGTTCCTCCCTGCACTTTTTCCCGGATATAGTCTTTGACTTCCTTCCGGATCCGGCTCATCCGTTCCCTGGTCCTCTCATTCCTGCTCTCGAAGGCAAGCATCTGTTCCAGATATCCCTGCGCCTCTGCAATCCGGAAACTGACCGGGTATACCAGACCATATACGAAAGCGATATGTCCCATCAGGAAGTCAATTCCCGTTCTGGAGTTCACGCGATTGACATCCCTGTGTGCGAGTATGTCCTCATATACCGGATCGGATATTTCGGAAGTCAGGAACGCTTCCTCAGGAAGATTGTAGATCTGTGTCATCGGCGTTTCCCGGTTCACCCTGAGGATATCGATCTTGTCCGCATCCCGCAGGATCTGGCTGTATGTCTTCTCCTGCTCCGTCAAGGATTCCGGCAGGCGGTATGCGTTATGATACCGGATCGCGGTTTCCATGATCTGATCCTGGTCACTCCCGGTCATGTAATACCGGATCATTCCGTCGCGAAACAGGAGGTCCGCACTGAACTGCGCATGGTTGACAGACTCCGAGTCCCGAAATGTATTGTAAATCCTTACCTGCTCGAACCTGCCGATGTCATGCAGCAGCCCGATCATCCACGCAAGATCTTTCTCTTCCGGATCAAGGTCCAGGCTCTCTGCGATCCGTTCGCACAGTCCGGCAACACGCAGGGTATGCCCCACCTTCAGACGGATCTTGGGATCCTCCATGTTATAGTGGGAAGCATAATCCAAAAAAGTCTGTTTTGCTCTCTCTTTGTTCATCATACCCATATAGACCGCTGCTTCCGCCAAATCACGCGCAAAAGTTCTTAATGTCTCCCCGATATGATGGAATAACCTGCTTCCTTCAGCGCATGGATTGCTTTCTCATAATCAACTTCTTTTGTCAGTACATAATCCGTGTTAAATGTTGAAATGGCAAATATCCCGATTCGCCTTTCCGCGAGAATCCGTGTGATTCCTGCAAGAATTCCAATCAGTGAAAAATCAAGTTCACCGCAAATCCGAACTGCCTTCCACCCGTCTTCACGTGTAATCGTATTCTTCGGAACAATGTCTGTCGGGCAGACAAGCGACTTTTCCTGGTCTGTGCTTCCGATGAATACAAACGGTCGCTGAAGGTCAATTTCGGAATAATCTTCCACTTTGCTAATCGAGAAGTTTATCTCCAGCGGTTCCAGTGAAATACTCTTTGTCTCCTGATTCTCCATATGCTTCCAACCTCTTACATGTGAGTCTCACGCCGTTTCTTTCGCACAGCAGCTTTTTATCCCTTCCCCTGCTCCACCTGCTTGATCTCATGTCCGGACGCGTCCTTCAGGGAATACGTGTCAAACACCGGCTCGTCCGGCAGCCTGAGTTCAATGGTATTAATCTTATCCAGAATGCATTTTCCTCCCGCCATGGAAAGATCAAATACATGTCCGCCCAGTTTCCGGTCATCGGATACAAAGTGCAAATGCCAGCCGGCAGCGTTAATGCCGTCCATATAATCCGGATAGTATACGCAGATCAATGAGCCTTTGATATCCTGAAAGCAGAATGCCTTCTGCGTCTGCTCCAGAACCGTCTTAAGCGTTACATGCATGGACTTATACGCTGACTCTGACCTGGCATCTACAAAAGAGAACTCTCCGTCAATTCTGGCAACATGCATACTGTTCAGTCCAAATTCTTCTTCGATCAGATTATTCAGTTCTGACTTGAGCCTGTCAATACTCTCGAATTCACCCAGTTCAAGCGAGCGTTTTCCCTGCATGCTGCAGACCGCCGAAAATGGAACTCCCTTCTCCGGTTCAGCAACCACAACTTTGCCATTTTCCGTGGCGCGGTAACATACCCCGTCAATCACGATCATCTCGCCGTCCACGTCCTCAAATGTCCCAATGCCCGTATCTCCATGTTCCAGCAGTTCCGATACGGTTATGACAGAACGGGAGTAACCGAGCATAAGAGCCTGAAGTGTCGATACCTGATACATCTTTACCATAACATTCAACTCCTGTAAGAATATGCTATAGTGGCATGTCCCTGGGCTGACCAGGAATCCACCCGGCCCGAGAAAGTGCATTCTTTTCAGGTCCGGCTTTGCAGCATGCATCACACTTGCAGGGATCAGGAGCAGATATTCCGTCTTTATCCCACATACAGCCCGTCAAACCGGAACACATCCGCATTCTCCGGATTCTGTGTGAAGATGGCGTGATAGGTCTTCGTATGGACATATCCCTGCACGCCGGGATTGTATTCCATGATAGCTCCGATCAAAACCGTCTTTCCGTACTCATTTCCCGAACTGGCCGGTTCCCGGAGGTAATATGTGTCCTGCCAGTCATTTCCCGCAGCGTTCATACGGACCATCTCACCTTCCCGAACCGCTCCGAAATAATCGCACAATGCCTGAACATCCTCCTGAGGCGTCTGCGTCTCAAACAGCTCCCGCACAATCTCCTTCAGATCCTCCGCATAAGCGTAGTTGAAATCACCCTGATTGAAAATGCGCTCGTCCCGCACCTTTGCCTGATACCAGTTCAATCCCCCGGCATGGCTGAAACTGTACAGATCATCTGCGTTGATCTCACAGTCCTCCGCTCCTCTATGACCTGTCTGAATCTTATAAATCGTATCCGCAAACGCACGCAGCCGCTCCACCGTCTCACCATCCAGATATTCCGGATCCTGTGTCCGGCCGGCATGTTCATCCCAGCCCGGCCCGTCTGATCCGAGGCCGTCCGGATTGTTGAAGGGATCACCCCATTCTGCTTCATCAGCAGGCACTGCAAGCGAAACATGCGGCGTTGTGCCGGAATAGTCCGGTACACTTTCAGCATCTGCCTGATAACCCTCCAGCCGAAGCTCGCTGATACATGCATCCTCCCATTTCCAGCCATCCCGCACGCCGACAATCGTCATGGTTACCGATCCGTCACTGACCAACGGTTCATCAAACCTGAAGTGAAACCCTTCATATCCGTACTGGTATGTATCTGCGTCCTGTGAGACATCCAGATAAGCTTCCTGGCTGCCGGTATGAATATAGATTCTGGTCGGCGCACCATTCTTATAGAACAGCTCTTCGCTTCGATAATAACCGGTGCAGATCACTCCGCCGGTTATCACAGCGTAACAATCCGTCTCCATATACAAAGACTCACCCAGGCCGTTTCCCGGAGCACCCTCCGTCCAGCACGTCGATGTATCATCATCCTGCGCAAGCCAGGCACTGTGATCATACCCGGGTTCTGCAAGCGTAGAGGAAGCCATGATGTATCCCGGAACAAGTGTCTCCGCGTATATGGGAACATGACAAAAAAGAATTCCTGCCAGGGTGAGTGCCCCCGTCATCCAACCTGCTCTCATGAAAAATAAACCTCCAGTCGTATTATGCGTCCACTATAGATTGTTTGCTCTGCATCATGCGGAAGCATGTCAATTACGCCAGCCGCGGGATTTCCCGGATCAGTTCACCTATTCTGCGGTTCTGGCGCGGGGCGTCTGTGTCTTTGTCCGGTATCTCGTGAAACTCACAGCCTGGTATCTGTTCCGCAAGATACTTTCCGTATTCGAAGGGATGGCAGAGATCGCCGCGGCAGGCCGCAATGGTTACAGGAACACTGATTCTCTGAAAATCAGCCGGACAGGAAACCGGAACCATAGCCGGCAGAATGAGATATTTCTGCCAGTTTCGGACCGATGCGGGATCGTCAAACGGCTGGAGAAAAGCATTTCTCGTATAGTCTGAAGGCCCGTCAACGATTTTCCACCCTTCTGTCTGCTTAAAGGCTTCCACTCCGCCTTCTTTCAGGCAGCGGCCAAGATCCGCATAGGCTGTCTGCACCTCTTCAGACATCGGCTTATCGGTCCAGGCATTACGAATCAGCAAAAGAGCCCGGACTCTCCCGGGGTAACGGATCGCTGTATTCAGGCTGACCGCAGCGCCCATGGAAATGCCGCCGAGCACCGCACGATCGATGCCAAGATGGTCAAGGAGAGCCGCGGCATCGTCTCCGAGCCGGTCAAAGCTGTAGCTGTCCCAGTCGGCTCCGCTCCTCCCGTGGCCCTGCTGGTTCAGGATAATGCGGCGCACTCCGGGAACCGGGCCGCATACGGAACGGATCTGTTTGTCGCTCCCTCCCATACCGTGCAGAAACAGGAAAGGGATCCCGCTGCCTTCATCTTCATATTCGAGAGGGATTCCTCTGTGTGTAAACCATTTCATACTTGCCTCCCATGCGTTCCCCGTGCAAAGACATCTTTCAAGGGTACCTTCGGCATTCTTCCATACGTACACATCTGCCATGCAGCCGCATAGCTGATTGATTACGCATCATTTCACTCAAACGCTGCTATACTCTCTGGACATCCTGAAGAAATGTGCGGCTTGCGGGGATTTCCTCTTCCGCAAGGCCGTGCATAATCAGCGGCCCATTATAGCCTGCCCCGTCAAGCAGGCTGCAGTAGAGGGAATAGTCGAGGATCCCTTTGCCTGCCGCGGCAAACTGCAGAGCGCCCGGAATGCTGTCCGGACTCTGCCGGCCGATGCAGGTAAAGTCTTTTGCATGAGCCAGTACGATGTCTCCGCCCACAAGGCGGAAGGCTTCTTCAAGTACCTCTTTCATAAATGGCACCTGCGGGGGCGTAAACAGGTTTGCCCCGTCCATAATGATTTTCAGGTGAGGACTCTTGTAAGTATCCAGGTATTTTCTTGCCCTCTGCGGGGTGTTGATGATGTTGCTGGCCTCAATCTCAACGCCGAGTACAACGTTGTTTTCTTCAGCGTATGCCAGGATACGGCCGGTGGTGCGCAGCAGATCATCCCAGGATTCGTCCTTCAGATTATCATCGTGCCATTCCCATTTGCTCCTTGGATTTTTGGAACCCGTGCAGAGGGAGACGACGGGAATCCCGAGTTCTCCGGCAATACGGCACTGGAGGGCAAACTGTGCGCAACCTCTTTCCCGTGCGCCGGCATCGGGATCAATCATATTGAAGGTTCCGGTCAGCGCGTCGATCTGTACTTCATACTCTTTTCTCAGCGTATCAATGCGCTGGATATCTTCATCCGCTATTTCGCCGGGAAGTGTGGGCAGCCCTGCGTTGGACAGATTAAACTGTGTGTGAACGATCCCGTGAGCCCTCATCCTCCGAAAGGTTTCCGAAAGGTCTCCGGTTTCATAGGTCTTTGAAAAAACGCCGATTTCCAATATTTTCAGAGTGCTCCTTTCACATCCTCAAGGTTTATCCATGCGCCGCCGGAATGTACGGACTGGTAAGTGGCGATCAGCGCCCGCATGACCATCATGCCATCGTCAGCAGTCGCACCGGTGCAGGGAGTATGGTTCAGCACGCTGTCCGCAAAGCCTTCCAGCTCGCGCCGGTAAAACTGCCCGTCGTAAGCGGCCGGAGTGCTGCAGACGTCCGTCTCTTTATCATAGCATTCCACGATAGACGAGCGGAATTCCCAGGGATTGAAGGTTTTTGCGAAGATTGTGCCGCCGGTGCCGTATATCTCGCATCCCTCGTGCCACTGCTGGGCAATCGCCACGGTAAGATCCAGGGTGCCGATGGCCCCGCAGGCGAAATCACAGTCAATCAGCCAGGAATGGAGGCTCTGCCTGTTAACATAACGCGCGCTCACTCTCCGGACCGGCCCCATGAAGTAAAGGGCGGTGTCGAAAAGATGACTGCCGTGTCCGAGCAGATAATAGTGATCCAGCACCTTTTTCGGGTTTCCCGCCGGCTTTTTCATCGCCTCGCTGGAATAGATCACAGGCATGACATTGTCGGTGAGCGTATAGCGTCCGACGCTGTCACAGTACCAGCCCTTATAGGTCGTGATCTCGCCCATCTTCTCCTCTTTGAACTGCTTCGCATACTGCAGGCCCGGATCATACCGCTTCATATGGCCGATCTGGAGCATCACATTCCGTGAAAGCGCCATATCCCGCAGTTCTTCACATTCTTCAATGGAGACGCCCATAGGCTTTTCGAGAAACACATGTTTCCCTGCTTCTACCGCCATTTTCGCACAGGGAACATGAAACTGATCCCCGATGCCGATAATCACGGCTTCCACCTCCGGATCGGCGAGCATTTTCTCATAGTCTGTGTAAATACTGTCCGGCTCATAAATCGCCGCCATTTTGCGGAGCAGATCCTCTGCCACGTCGCAGATCGCCTGCAGATAAATATTGCGCGCCTTGGCCGACCCGATCAGATGCGCGGCCTGGTTGATCAGACCGCATCCAAGAACTCCGACCTTCAGGAGGCGTTCTTCCTTCTTAAAATTCGTCTTCATAATGCTTTTCTCCTTGCTGTCAATATTAGCATAGGACGACATAGGAGGGTATCTGAAACGAGTATTTGATTATCGGAAATAGTACAGGTAAAATCAGATTCAGAAGAAGCGGACGCGTTAACGTGGATAAGATTCATTTTTTACCGTATGTTCAAGGAGCGCATGATGAAAAAAGAACGCCTTGGCAGCGGTGATGTAACCATCACAATATCCGCAGAGCAGGAAGGAGGCATCGTCTGTCATGAAAAAAAGAGCAGCCCTTGTACTGTCACTGTTTATCCTTCTGTTGTTTTGTACGGCACTTCCCGCATTTGCTGCTGTAAAGAATATCACGCTTCAGACTGGCCAGACAAAACAACTGAAGGTGAGCAAAAAATGGAAACACGTGAAATGGAAAAGCAGTAAGCCAAAGACCGTCTATGTTTCAGCAAAAGGAAAGATCCGGGCAAGGAAAGCCGGAACGGCAGTGATCACTGCAAAATCAGGGAAAAAGAAACAGAAATTCCGGATCAGCGTAAAGAATAAGACGAAGATCAAAATTACGGTAAACGGGAAAACCTTTACTGCAATACCGGAGAACAATAAAACGGCAAAGGCCTTTTTAAAAATGCTGCCGATGACGCTCTCCATGGAAGAACTGAATGGAAACGAAAAGTACCACTATCTGGACCAGGATCTTCCGACCAAAACATATAAACCAGGGACAATCCACACCGGTGACCTGATGCTTTACGGATCAGACTGCCTGGTACTGTTCTACCAGACCTTCAAAAGCGAATATTCATACACAAAGATAGGCAAAATTCAGAAGCCGCAGGGACTGGAAAAAGCATTGGGCGGCGGAGACGTAAAAATCACTATTTCAAAGTAGGCCAAAAAAGGATCGGGGTGAGCCGATCCTTTTTGAAATG
>CAMIVF010000004.1 GCA_946401715.1 uncultured Clostridia bacterium
AGCAGTTCCTCCAGCCAGCCCTCGGTTACCTCCACGTCATTGTTCAGAAATACCAGGTATTCCCCCTTCGCGATGCGCGCCGCGAAATTATTGATCGCGGAAAAATTGAAGGCCGGTCCGCCTTCCGGCGCCTTCCAGCGCACCACACGGATCCCCTCCACCCGAAGGGTTCTGTAACAGTCAAGAATCTCCCCCGAGGAGGAATTGTTCTCGACGACGATTACTTCATAATTCTCATACCTCGTGTGAGCACGGATCGCGCTGATACACTTTCTCAGCAGATCAGGCGACTCACGGTTCGGAATGAGAATAGAAACCAGCGGCCTTTGCGTCAGGGTGTACCGGATCCGGTAAAACCCATGGTCCTTCGTCTGGGAAACCGCTCCGTCAAGGCCCCGTCTTTCCAGATGCTCCATGAGCGCCCTTTGGCCGGACTCATACGCATACTGCTTGCTGTCGGGATTGTCCGCCGTGGACTGCTCATGTGTCCTCCAGTGATAGAGCACCTTCGGAATATGTCCGATCCGCTCCGCCGGGATCCGGTCCGCCAGCCGCAGAATAAATTCATAATCCTGCGCTCCTTCAAAAGCACCGTTCAGCCCGCCTGCCTCCTCAGCCAGACACTTTCTCACCATCAGAAAATGGCAGATGTAATTGTTTGACCTGAGCAGATCCAGATTAAATCCAGGCTTGAAATGCGGCTGAAAATGCTCCGGCATGCCGTCAGTGCCGTCCCGGACCTTGTCCTCGTCCGTATAGATCAGATCGACATCTCTCGATCTGATCAGCTGCCAGGCTTCGAACAATGCGTCCGGCGCGATCAGGTCATCGTGGTCCATAAAGCACACAAACCTGCCCCGCGCCTGACAGATGGCCGCGTTCGTATTCGCCGCAATCCCGCCGTTTTCGGCAAGCGGCAGGACGCGGATTCTCTCATCGCCAGCTGCCGCCTCCTCTAAAATCAGGCGCATCTTCTCATCTTCCGGGCTGGCGTTGGCAATACACAGCTCATAATCACCGAACACCTGGCCCCGGACACTCGCAAGCAGTTCCCTCAAAAACCTGTCAGGGGTCCTGTATGCCGGCACGATAATGGAGAACAGCGGGCCATCCGGTGTTTTCTCATATTCAGCGAGGAAGGTTTTTTTCTCTACCTCCAGGGTGGCCTCGTTGGTTTTGTGTGCCTCATACCATGGTCCGTATGGGACCTCGTCCGGCGTCAGTCTCTCACGCACACGAATCAGGAAGTCCTTCGGTCCATAATGTCTCAGGTACCGGAAAGCCTTCCTAACATAATAGGGTTTCAGTTTCTGAAGCAGTGATCTGCTCATATCAGTTCCAGTCCGGATAATCCAGGATGCTCCGGACTACTTGCTCCATCTCCTCATCTTTCAGGTTATAGAACAGCGGAAGCCGCATCAGCCGCTCCGACTCTTTCGTCGTGTAGACATCCTCGCCGTGAAAACGTCCGAATTTCAGGCCGGCTTTTGACGAATGCAGAGGTACATAATGAAATACGGTCCAGACCCCCTGCTCTCTCAGATAGCGGATCAGGTTCGTCCTGGCCTCCAGATCCTTCGTCTTAATATAGTACATATGCGCGTTATGCTGTGCATAATCCGGCACATACGGCTGCTCAATCAGTCCGGCCTCAGCCAGCGGCCTGAGCGATTCATCATAGTAATTCCAGATCGCAAGACGCCTGTCATTGATCTCATCGAACCGCTCCAGCTGCGCGCACAGATAAGCCGCATTCAGCTCACTCGGAAGATAGGAAGAGCCATAGCCGACCCAGCTGTACTTGTCAATCTGCCCCCGGAAGAACTTGCTGCGGTCCGTCCCCTTTTCGCGGACGATCTCCGCTCTTTCCTGGTCTGCATCGTTGTTGAACAGCAGCGCGCCTCCCTCACCCATGGAATAATTCTTTGTCTCATGGAAGCTCCAGCAGCCATAATCGCCGATGGTTCCGAGAGGACGCCCCTTGTAATAGGCATTCACACCCTGTGCGGCATCTTCCACAACCTTCAGTCCATGCTTCGCAGCGATTCCCAGAATCGCGTCCATATCACAGGCCACACCGGCATAATGCACCGGGCAGATCACTTTCGTCCGCTCTGTGACAGCCTCCTCGATCTTCGCCGGATCAATGTTCATGGTCTTCGGATCAATATCGACAAATACGATCTTTGCCCCGCGCAGTACAAATGCGTCCGCGGTAGATACGAAGGTATAGGACGGCATGATCACTTCATCGCCGGGCTGCAGATCACACAGCCAGCTTGCCATCTCCAGCGCAGAAGTGCAGGAGGTGGTAAGGTAACAGTGCCTTACTGAAAACCGGTTCCTGAACCACTCTGAAGCAGATGCGGTAAACGGGCCATCCCCGCACAGTTTGCCGTTCGCCAGTGCCTTTTCAAAAAATCCTGTCTCGGTGCCCAGCACCGGAGGTCTGTTAAAATCTATCATCTTATCCCCTTTTTACATGGAGAAGACCGCTATGCCGACCATCATGACTGCGATCCCCAGCATTCTTCTTTTTGATATCTTTTCCTTCAGAACCAGCACACCGATCACCGGAACAAAAATATAGCTCAGCGGCTCTATGATCGGTGAGTAGGTCAGAGGAACATACTTCAGCGCATACATCGTCAGGAATGTTGACAGGAAAAAGATGCCGTACGCCGTAATTACCATCGGATTGAGGTATTCCTTCAACCTGCTTTCGTGCTTTTTGTCCGCTTCCGCCTTCAGCATCACCTGCGCGATGGAGGAAATCAGAACGGATATGATCCACACGATAATATACTTTTCCAGGCCCTGGAACATGGATCCCGTACCTGACAGCAGTGCCGCACTCATGAATCCACCTCCTGCATGCCTTCTGCAGTTTCCACGCTCACGCTCTCTTTCGCGGCAGGTTCCTGTGTATCGGAAACACCGATGACAATGCCGATCAGGATAATCGCAGAACCCAGGATCATCTTCCAGGTAAGTGTCTCTCGGAAGATGGTTACCCCCCAGATCAGCCCCCAGATAATCGTAACCGGCTTATTCGTGAAGGCGAAAGTCAGCGACATGTGCTTGAGGATCTGCTGCCATGCGACGGCAAATGCCATCGTGATCGCAAGCATGACGCCATACCAGAACACAAATCCGAATGATCCGAAGGGATGTCTGCCGGCCAGCTTGGAAGCAGTCCCTGCCAGAGAATTAACGATCAGGCTGAGATGAAGCAGAATAAACCACTTCAGGGGCACCTCACCCACAAATCTGCTCTTTTTCTGATCCATTACAGACATTATCCTCCCCGGTACATAATAGACAAGTCAGTATAGCATAAAAGAAAAGGTCCTGCAAACCCCGGCCGTCGAATCTCCGCAAGCAATTGATCCCGTCGACGCTCCTGCTCATGGTGCCCTGCGGAGGCAGTCTGCCAGCGGCGGGGCTGCGGATGTACGAGTGACAGTGTTACGATTCGTACTCATCCAGGAAGCTGTGCCTGACCATGTTTTTCTTGTAGGCGATCACACGGTCCAGATTGACGTTCTGGGCAGTCTTGAACAGGTTGGCCTCGATATCGGGATTTGTCTCATGCAGCCTGCGGATCAGCTGCTTTGTCTCAACCCGTTTGGATGCACTGCTGCCGTCCGGCCTGACAGCGGAACAATTCTCGGTGAAATGGCAGGCACAGCGCAGGAATACCAGGCTGTTTTTCTCCGCCCAGTCGATGATATCGTCTTCCCGGATCAGGTACATGGGACGGATCAGTTCCATCCCTTCAAAATTGCTGCTGTGCAGCTTCGGCATCATGGTCTGGAACTGGCCGGCCCACAGCATGCTCATCAGAATGGTCTCGATCACGTCATCGAAATGATGTCCGAGCGCGATCTTGTTGCAGCCCATCTCCTGTGCCCACCGGTAGAGATATCCCCTCCGCATGCGGGCGCACAGATAGCAGGGATTCTTCGGGATATGGTCTACAGCGTCAAAGATCCTGCTCTCATACACGCTGACAGGGATCCCGAGTTTCCCGGCATTCTCCATGATCAGCGCACGGTTTGGCGCACTGTATCCGGGATCCATCACCAGATACTTCACGTCGAAGTCGAACTTCCGGTGCTTTTTCAGAATCTGGAACAGCTTCGCCATCAGCATGGAATCTTTTCCGCCGGAGATGCACACACAGACCCGGTCCCCCGGCGAGAGCAGCTCATACTGGCTGACCGCTTTTGTAAAGGGACTGACAAGCTTCTCGTGAAACCGTCTTTCCTTCTGAAGCTTCCGCTCCATTTCTTCCGCGTAGTTCAATTCTGTACTCATTTTCTCTCTGGCTGCTCCTTATTCATGCAGGGACGCCTGCCGGGCGTCTTTTCTGTGATAGAAGCCCTGCAGGAACCGTACAAAATCCTTCCTGAGCGAGGAGGGGATATCATTTCTCCTCTGAACGACAAAGAAAGAACGTTCTGCAGATCCTTCGGGCAGTTCAAAGCACAGTACCCGCTTTGCTTCGATCAGCTCCTCGGCTGCCCTGTAAGAAAGAAAGGAGATACCCAGGCCTCCCGCCACCATATTCTTGATTGCTTCCTGGTCATTGATTCTGGCAACGACATGCAGTTCCTTCTCGCTGATTCCTTGTGAAGCCAGGTAAAGATCCGCCGCCTTCAGGCTTCCGCTCCCTTCCTCCCGCAGAATGATCGGCCCGTTCAGAAGCTCTTTCACGCCCGCATTCTTATCTTTCATTTCCAGGTAATACCGGCTGACCGGTGTGATCAGGACCATCTTGTCTGTGCAGAATTCCTCCCCCGTCAGATTCTCATCCTCCGGACAGCGGCCGGTCAGGCCGATGTCAGACAGCCCTTCTGTGACATCCCGCTCCACCCCCGCACTGTCGCTCTGGTGGATGGAGAAATACACCTCAGGGTGTTCCTTTCCGAACTGCCTGAGCACAGTCGGAAGAATATACGCGGAAGGTATGGTAGACGCACTGATGGAAAGGATGCTGTGGCCTCTCCTGGAGCAGTTCGCCATAATCCGGTCCCGCATGGCGAGGATGTCTTCCGCATAGGAGCAGAGCCTTCTCCCCTCCGGCGTGATCTCAATCTTCCGTGTGGTGCGCATCACCAGTCTCTCTCCAAGCTCTTCCTCCAGCTGCCGGATATGCTGGCTCACCGTCGGCTGGGAAAGAAACAGGTTCTGCGCCGCATCGGTAAAGCTTCCGGTGTGTACGACCTCCACAAATGTCCTGAGCTGCTTGAATTCCATCCTCTCCTCCGTACAGTGTCTTTTCATAAATACGGCCGGCCCCGAAGGCCGGCCGGCCGATCAATCGATATCCACTCTCTGCCGTTCCACAAGCTTCGCAAAGAGCCCGCCCTTTTCGATCAGTTCGTCGTAGGTGCCCTGCTCCACGATCTTTCCGCCGTCCATCATCAGGATCCGGTCACAGTTGCGGATCGTTGAAAGCCTGTGGGCAATCACAATCCTGGTGCACTTCAGGGTGTCCAGGGAATCCGATACAATCTTCTGTGTAATATTGTCCAGGGCACTTGTCGCTTCATCAAACATCAGGATGGAAGGATTGCCGGCGATCGCCCTTGCGATCATCAGCCTCTGCTTCTGTCCGCCGGAGATGCCTCCTCCGCCTTCCTGAATCAGTGTATGCATCCCCATCGGCATGTGTTCGATGTCTTCCTTCATGCCGACCATCTCTGCCGCCTTCCAGGCTTCGTCTACCGTCATACTCGGATTGGAGATCGAAATATTCGAGTAGATATTCCCCTGGAACAGGTTTCCGGCCTGCAGCACGACGCCGATGCTGCGGCGCAAAGACTTCATGTCCAGCATCTGGATGTCGCGGCCGTCATAGAAGATACCGCCCTTCTGCGGCTTCTCAAATCCCAGCAGAAGCCGGAGCAGCGTAGACTTCCCGCAACCTGTCCTGCCGACAATCGCGACATACTCGCCCTTTTTGATCTTCAGCGAGAGATTCTGCAGCACATAAGGCATCGTTTCCGAATAGCGGAAGGAGACATGGTTGATCTCGATGCTGCCGCCCAGACGTTCCAGTACTTCCTTATCCTCCTGCATCTCCGGTGCCGTCTCAAACAGAGGCTTCGCCATATTCAGGGCAGGTTTCACTCCTGCCACCGCAGCGCCCGCACCTACCAGGCTTGTAAAGGCACCGGACATAATAGCATAGGCACTGTTGAACGCCATGTAGTCTGCCGAGCTGACACGCCCGCGCAGTGCGAAATAATACATGACAACCGCACCGCCCAGCGTAATCATCTGGGAGATCGGCCCGTTCATCTTCACCAGGAAAGGCGGATTATACGTCAGCTGCGCGGATGGCGCATAGCACTTCGCCCATCTGGCAAATGCTCTCTTCTCCGCACCGGCCACCTTGATCTTCGGAATTCCGTTCAGGAGTGCCAGCACCATACCGGTTTCTTTACTGTCATTCTCCATCCTGCGCTGGGTAACGCCCATCTGAATCAGCGCTGTCGCCAGGGACAGCCCTGCTGTCAGGAGCGTGATCGCCAGAGAAGGCGCCAGAAGGCCTGGCGCAAAATTGAAAATCTGTACCAGGTAAACCAGCGAGAAAGCAGCGGTCAGCATCACCGAAAAGAACGTTGACGAAATCGTCGAACAAACCGACGTCACCGCCGAAACCCGGGTCGTCAATTCTCCGGAATTATACCTGGTAAAGAAGGAGATCGGCAGGGACAGAATCCGCATCATCGCCGCACTCTCCACCTGCAGATTCAGCTGTGACTGAATGTTCTGGCTGAATATGGTCTTCACCAGATCAAACATCTGCCGTGACATCTCTGACAGCAGCATGACAAGAATAAAGCTGATCAGCATCAGCCTGTTCCCACGATCCAGAAAGCTCTGGTCATATATGATCTGCGTGATCCTGGGACCGATCGTCTGTACCAGCGTCACAACGCCCGTCAGGGAGATCATCCATATATAGTCTCTCGGACGGAGCAGGGAGATGACATACCTGGCAACCTCCTTGATCCCGATGGCTTTCAGCGGAAACGGCTTATAGAAGCACAGCGCCTCCGTGCTCAGCTCCTTCACCGTTTTTGCGTTGACATCCTCACTGCTGTCATTGGCCGGATCAACAATCGAATATCCCTTCAGCTTTCCGGGAATCAGGGCGACAACCGACCCGTCCTTCCGCGTCCCGAGCATGGCACCCGTCGCGTCCTTCCACCACTGGCCGGTCAGCCTGACCTCCCTGCGCAGAATGCCGGAAGGCCTGAGCAGGTAATCCAGGATCTCCTTCGAGCTTTCCATGCTCTCCGGAATCTTCCTCGCGCGTACGCGGTAATACTTCAGGATCTCCCCCACCGCCCGTGTCGCCATCTCCCGGTCGGACTGGAACAGAACCTCTATTTTCTTTTTTCCGATGACCGCATTGGCCATCCGGGCATAAGCATCGGACAGAACGTCATCATCGTTCTGTACACGCTGCCTTATCTGCTCATCAAACCATCCCAAAGCGATGTGCTCCTTCCGTCTTACTCACTGGAAACCAGCTGCTTGTAAAGTCCGCCCTTCGCATACAGTTCCTTGTGCGTTCCGCGCTCTACAACATGTCCCTGATCCATTACGATGATCTCGTCACAGTCACGGATCGTGGAGAGGCGATGCGCAACCACGATGCAGGTGATGCCTCTTTCCTGGACAGACTGGACAACCTCCGCTTCCGTCCTCGCGTCCAGAGCGCTCGTTGCCTCGTCCATGATCAGGACTGTCGGATCCTGGGCCAGCACCCTGGCGATCTCCAGCCTCTGCCGCTGGCCTCCGGACAGGTCCTTCCCATTTTCTCTCAGCACATAGTTATATCCGCCGTCACGGTCGATGATGTCCGAATGGATGCTGGCATCCCGCGCGGCCAGGATCACCTCAAAGTCTTCGATGGAGTTGTCCCACATCTTGATATTCTGCGCAATGGTGTCCTCGAACAGCGTCACCTCCTGATCCACCTTTGCCACGGATCCCGTGAACAGGTTGCGGTCAATCTCATCAAGACGCTGCCCGTCATACAGGATCTCTCCGCTCCACGGCTTGTAGAGTCCTGTGAGAAGCTTCGCGATCGTGGACTTTCCGCATCCGGAAGCGCCGACAAACGCGATCTTCTGTCCCGGTTCCACCGTGAGACTGAAGTTCTCGATCAGAGGCTTTGCCAGAGGAGAATAGCCAAAGGTGACATTCTTCATCTCGACCCTTCCGTTCAGCTTGGCATAGCTGATCTCCTTATTCAGCTTCAGGGAATCCGGAGACACATCGGTCGGATATTCCAGGACATCCTCGATCCGTTCCATATCCGTACGCATCTCCCGGATCAGGTCCCGCGCGGAAGTCAGCTGTGTTACCGGCGCCGTAAAGCTGTTCAGAAGCGTCTGGAAGCCGAATACCATACCGATGGTAAAATTCCCGGACATGGTAAAGAGCAGTCCAAGCGCAAGGATGATGTCATTGGACAGTGACGTGACGAATCCAAGCAGCAGCCCGTAATACTGCGTAATGTGCTGGCTCTTCATATCCTGGCGGTTCACAGAAGCCTGGTAGCCGGCCCATCTGGCGAAGAAAGCGTCCTCCACTCCGCTCGCCTTGATCGTCTCGATCATCTCGATGCCGGAGACTGTGGTGGACTGCAGCTTCGCAGCGTCGCGAAGCCTGACCCTGGAAACATTGATCTTCTTATTGGAAACATACTTTGACAGGGCGCTGTTAATCAGAATTGATACAATCCCGACCAGGGACAGAATCACATTGTACCGGAGCATCACAACCAGATAGAAGATCATCATGCCCACATTCAGAATCAGCGGCGTTAACGTATTGATCATCGTCGATGCGATCGTCGCATTGGTCTGCTTCCGCATCACAATATCCCCGGTCTGCCGCTGGGAATAGAACTCGACAGGCAGTCGGAGCACATGCCACATGTACTCACTGTTCGACGTGATCGCCATCTTCCCTTCCATTCTCAGGGAAAAAATCCGCTCCACCACCGCCGTCACCATCTGGATTATAGCGATCACGGATACCATGATCAGAAACGGCGTCACCCACTCCGGATTCTTGCCCGTAAGCAGCTGATCAAGGAATATCCTCTGAAAAGCGGGATTCAGCATACCGATCAGAGCGGTGATCGAGGAAAGCAGCACCGCAAACAGGAAAGAAAACGCAAGGCCTTTCATCTTCTTGCGTACGAAACCCATAATGCTCTTGGGTTCTCCGCCCGGCTCGAAGTTTTCCCCTGGCGACATTTCAATGATGATTCCCGAGAAGCTGCTCTCAAACTCTTCTCTGGACACCTCAACAAGGCCTCTGGCAGGGTCATTGAGCACCGCTCTCCCCTTCCGGAAGCCATCCAGTACAACAAAATGGTTGAAATTCCAGAACAGAATACAGGGAAAGATCCCTTCTTTTTCAAGATAAGAGGCTTCCACCTTATATCCTTCTGCATTCAGTCCATAATTGATCGCCGCACGGCGGACACAATTCGCGTTGGATCCGTCCCGGGAAACACCGCAGTCTTTGCGCACTTTCTCAAGTGGAATCCACTTGCCGTAATAGGCAAGGATCATATCCAGACATGCAGCGCCGCATTCCAGCGCCTCCAGCTGCATGATCACGGGAACCCTGGCAACCTTTTTCCCGGTCACAGGCTCCTTCGCAGCAGCCATCTTCTTCCTTATTCCCATTCGAATCAGCTACCTGTCTTCCCGTCTGTTACAAACGAAGCAGGCGTGACAGTCTGTGTCGTAACCTGCCCGTCCGGACCCGTTGTCTCCATCTCAAGCTTTGCGGTAAATCCCCAGATAATCAGCGCCGCAAGCAAAACCAGGATTGCCATCACGAGAAGCCACATACCCGGTGTCGTGACACGGATATAGTCATCCACCTGCTCCGGGGAAGAGATCCGCGCATTTTTCCTGGTGTCACTTACAGGAGCATCCTGAGACGGCGCAGCTCCTTCTGCCTGAGGCGCTGCGGCTGTCTCCGCGCCATTCGCCATTCTTTCTTCTGCTTCCTGTCCCATAGTCTTACCCGTCTGCCGGACATACTGTCCGGGCTGTCATAACAAAACGATTGTTCTTTTCTATGATATCAATTTCACCCTCTGTTTGCAATCCTCTCACCTGCGCCTTCGCAAGGCCTTCCCAGCCTGAATCATCGTCATATGATAAAGCCGCCGAAAGCCGATTGCGATTGTTCTGCGCTGTCACGATCCTCACTTTTTGATTTACACAGGGAAACATTTAAGATACCATTACAGGCAGCGCACCGCGCGGACGCTTTCTGTGTGCCATGCGCCTGTACTGTCAGAATTGATCATGAAGGAAGATGCATATGAATTACCGGAAAACCCTGATCGCCTGCTACCTGGGCTTTATCACACAGGCAATCAGCGCGAACTTTGCCCCCCTGCTGTTTCTGAAATTCCACACGGACTATGGAATTCCGCTGGGAAAGATTGCCCTGATCCCAACCGTGTTCTTTCTGACGCAGCTGCTGATTGATGTTTTCTGTGCCCGGTTTGTCGACAGGATCGGGTATCGCCTGAGCATCGTAATCTCGGAGGTTGCCAGTGCCCTCGGCCTGGCAGGGCTGGCGGTGCTGCCGGGCCTGTTTGCCGATCCCTTTACAGGAATCATTCTCTGCGTGCTGGTCTATGCGATCGGCAGCGGTCTCATCGAGGTTCTGGTCAGTCCCATCGTGGAGGCCTGTCCCTTCGAGAACAAGGACGCCGTGATGAGCATGCTGCATTCCTTCTACTGCTGGGGCTGCGTCGGCGTTATCCTGCTGTCTACCGTGTTCTTCTTCCTCTTCGGCATAGAGAACTGGAGATGGCTGGCACTCTTATGGGCCCTGATCCCTCTGTACAACATCTACAACTTCGCCACCTGCCCCATCGAACGGCTGACAGAGGAAGGAGAAGGGATGACCATCGGCGCCCTGTTCAGAACGCCGTTTTTCTGGGCCGCCATCCTTCTGATGGTCTGCGCAGGCGCTTCGGAGCTGTCGATGGCGCAGTGGGCTTCTGCCTACACGGAAGCGGCCCTGGGATTCCCGAAGACAGCAGGCGATCTCATCGGCCCCTGCCTCTTTGCCGTAACCATGGGCATCAGCAGGGTGATCTACGGCAGATACGGTGCGAAGATGAACCTGAACCGCTTCATGCTCGGCTCCGGCATCCTGTGCCTGTGCTGCTATCTGCTGACCGCACTCTCTTCCAGTCCTGTTCTGGGACTGGCAGGCTGTATTTTCTGCGGCTTCTCCGTTGGAATTATGTGGCCCGGTACCATCAGCATTTCTTCTCCCCGCCTGCCGCAGGGCGGCACGGCTCTGTTCGCGCTGCTTGCGATGGCCGGTGACCTGGGAGGCGCCTTCGGTCCCGGTCTGGTCGGTGCCGTGACACAGCAGGCAGGGGACAACATGCAGACCGGCATGCTTGCCGGCAGTATCTTCCCGCTGGTATTGATTCTGGCCCTGCTTCTGATCAGTCGGAAACCGCGTAATCCCTGACAGCCTGCATGGTGCTGCGCAGGATTTCAATGTCACGCTCCACCACGCCTGTCTCCAGGGAATGGTTTGCCCCTTCTGTTTCATACAGCCGGATGCCGGCCTTTGCGCAGCAGTCCTCAATCACCTTCGTATCCGCCCATGGATCTGCCGTTCCATGAAATGCAATCGCGCCGCTGCCGGCCCACCGGAACGTGTCTTCCACCGGCGTATACAGAATCTGCCGGCACAAAATCTCATGACTGCATGCATACGCGCAGCCGACCGCCGTTCCGATGCTCTTGCCGACAAACAGAACCTTTTCATACGAATCCCATTTGATCTCTTTCAGGATCTCCTCTGTCTGTTCGAGCGCCATCGCAGCGCAGGCGCGCATCTTTTCAGCATTCCCCTTTACGCCGGACGGAAACCCGCTGTAAGGAACCGGCACCACCTCCCAGTCCATTCCTTTCAGCAGCTTCCAGCTGTAGTACAGAAGCGGCTTGTCACAGGTGTACCCGATTCCGGGAAACAGGCATGCGATCTTCTTGGGTTGGTTCATCTTCGTCTCGCTCCTCATCGGTAAAAAACCACAAATCTGGCAGGTACCGGCTTTTTCTACAGTTCCTGGGCCTCATACAGCTGCGCGTATTCGCCGCCTGCCTTCAGCAGCTGCTCATGGGTGCCGGCTTCTTTGATCTGCCCTTCTTCGATCACAACGATCCGGTCCGCATTCCGCACGGTGGAAAGCCGGTGCGCGATGACAAAGGATGTCCTGCTCTTCATCAGCCCGTCAAAGCTTCTCTGGATGTGTTCCTCTGTGATGGTATCCAGGGCAGAGGTAGCTTCGTCCAGGATCAGTACCGCCGGATCCTTCAGGAAGATTCTTGCGATAGAGACTCTCTGCCGCTGTCCGCCGGACAGCTTGGTTCCCCGCTCTCCCACATAAGTGTCAAATCCTTCCGGCATGCGGACGATGTCTTCGTAGATCTCTGCCCTGCGGGCTGCCTCTTCGACTTCCTTGTCAGACGCGTCCGGCCTTCCGTACCGGATGTTCTCACGGATCGTATCCGCGAAGATAAACACCTCCTGCTGCACGATTCCGACACTGCTGCGGAGCGACTTCTTTGTCACATCCCGGATATCGGTTCCGTCGATCCGGATGGATCCGGATACGACATCATAGAAACGCGGGATCAGGTGGCACAGCGTCGTCTTTCCGCCTCCGGACGCACCGACCACCGCGATCATTTCTCCGCCCGCGACATGCAGGTCAATATCGTGCAGTACCTCCGGATTGTGGATATAGGAAAAACTGACATGGTCAATGTCAACGCGCCCTTCTGTCACCGTCAGATCCGTGGCGTCAGGCTTTTCCTGCACAGTCGGCTCCATGGCCATCACTTCTTCAAACCGGCGCAGCCCTGCCATGCCGCTGGAAAAGATCTCGGCAAACTGTGCCATTTTCCGGATCGGCGTGACGAAGGAGCTCACAAACAGGGTGAAGGTGATCAGGTCGATGTAATTCATCTGTCCCTTCATGATCAGGAATCCGCCGACCGCAATCACAACCGCCGGCAGGATCCCCATAAAGAATTCCTGGGACGCGAAAAAGATTCCCATCGCCTGATAAAAATCCTTTTTCGCGGTGCGGTACTGCATATTCGCGTCGGTAAAACGCTCATTGTCTACTTCTTCGTTCGCGAACGCCTTGGAGGTCTTCATGCCGGACAGGCTGGTCTCGATGCTCGTATTGATGCCGGCAAGCTTCTTTTTGACGTTCGTGGAAGTCCGGGACATATTCCGGCGCTGCAGCATCGTGATGGCAAGGAAAATCGGAATCAGGACCGACACCACCAGCGCCAGGCGCCATTCAATGGTGAACATGATGGTCAGAGATCCCACCACAGTCAGTACACTGATCAGAAGATCCTCCGGACCGTGATGCGCCAGCTCCGTGATCTCAAACAGGTCACCGGTCAGCCGGCTCATCAGGTTTCCCGTGCGCATCTGGTCATAGAATTCGAAGTCCAGTTCCTGCAGATGGCGGAACAGATCGGCGCGGATGTCCGCCTCCACACGGGCACCGAAGGTATGCCCCCAGTAGGTCATGACAAAAAAACAGACAGACCGGATCACATAGCTGACAGCCACCGCTGCCATCAGGGCAAAAAACGCTCCAAAAAGGCGGTCCGGCAGAAGGGTGTTCATGGCATGCCTGGAAACCACCGGGAATGCAAGATCAATCGCCGACGCCAGAACGGCGCAGAACATATCAAGCAGGAACAGTTTCATATGCGGTTTGAAATACCGCAGCAGTGTTTTCAGCATTCTACTCACGCTCCTCTAAAAACACCAGTTTTATCTGACTAATACTGGTCGGATACGATTACCGTAACCGCATGCCTTCGGCATTCGCTAACGGTATTCCGCTCCCCTTTTCTTCGGGGACCAGCCCTCCATGGCTGCGATCCCCTCCGGCGTCACCGGACGGATCCATTTCCCGCTGAACAGATGGCGCTGCATCAGCACATACCTGACCGGCTCATCGACATAGCAGCAGGCAAAGACCACCAGCGTCGGCCAGTGCCATACCATGCCGGACAGACAGACGACGGGCAGTACCATGGCCCACATGAAGATAATCTCCATGACCGTACCGTATACAGAATCTCCCGCGGCACGGAACGTGTCATTCTGGACCCAGTTTCCCATCCGGATCAGGCTTGCTGCGGCATAGATGCAGATCATGCCGAAGGCAATCCGGAAGCTCTCCCCGTGCATTCCCATGACAGACAGGATCGGGGTATGCAGAAGGATCAGCGTCAGGCCGAGCATGCCGATGATGCCCTGGCACAGATACACCAGCCGCCATGCCCGTTCATAGGCAAGATCGATCTGCCCGGAGCCCACCTTCGTGCCGACCAGCACAGAAGATGCATTGGAGAAGCCCGCAAAGAAACCGATCACCAGGCCTTCCAGGGTCCGGAACACCGCAAGCGCGGCGATGGCCTCCTCCGGCTGCCGTCCCAGCACAATATTGATCACCATGTTCCCAAGCCCGATAAAAATTTCATTCATCAGGATCGGGAAGCACTTTTTGAAGTAAATCCGGAAAAATGCGCCCGTCAGGCGAAAGTGCCTGTGAATGGCAAGCAGATAAGGGTGCTTCCTTTTCGCCGCAAGAAGCACGATCACCAGGATTCCGGACGCCTGCGCCATGACCGTGGCTGCCGCCGCGCCTCTCACGCCCATCGCCGGGACGGTGAAGAAACCGAAGATCAGGATCCGGTTGAGAATGATATTCGTCAGGACAGAAACGATGGAAGCATAAAGCGGGATCCGCACCTGCCCTGTACATCGCAGCAGGGCAGCCATCCCCATGGACAGGACCATCAGCGGATAGGAGAATCCGGCAATCCGGAGATACTGTATTCCTACCTGGCGGATGGCCTGCTTATCCGTATACAGACGCATCACCAGCCCGGGAAAACAGACTGCCATCACACAGAACAGGACGCCAACCGTCAGCATGCAGACCAGCGTCATGCCGTAAGACCGGTTGATTCCGTCATCGTCTTCCGCCCCCCAGTACTGGGAAAAGAACAGCATGCCGCCGCCTACGAATCCCCAGAAGCAGGAAAACATCAGAGAGGAAAACTGTGCGCAGAGTCCCACTGCTCCGACCTGCCTGGTTCCCAGGGACGCGATCATCATCGTATCCACCATGGAGCCGGTCGTTGTCAGCAAATTCTGCAACGCCACAGGAACGGCAATCACAGCAACCTTTTTCAGGAATTCTCCCCAGGAAAAGGATCCCTTTTTCCTGCCGGTCACCGGTTTTTGCATGATGCACCACCCTCCAGATTGACAATGATGACACCAGCCGTCACCAGGAGCAGCGACACAATCCCTGTCACTGAAAATGCCTCACCGGTTTCTCCCAGAACAAGCGCGGAGATCATAACGCCGAAAACAGGATTGAAAAAGCCCAGAATGGACACCCTGCTGACGGGATTATACTTGAGCAGTATGCTCCAGAGGGTATATGCCCCGGTGGAGACGAGCGCCAGATACAGCAGAACGATCACGCAGGCTGAATTGTAGAAGGTAAGCCTTCCGCCCATGCAAAGCCCTGCCAGAAGCAGCACCAGGCCGCCCACAACAAACTGGTATCCGCACAGGACAACCGGATCTTCTTTTTTCGCGAACACCTTCGTCAGACACGCCCCGGCCGCGATGAAGAGATCTGCCGCAACCATGGCGCCTTCCCCGGACAGCGTGACCGCGCCTCCTGACAGGACGGACTGACCATTGCTGACAATCAGGATGACTCCGCACATGCCGATGATACAGCCTGCCATTTTCCGCAGCGTCATCTTTTCAAACCGGAACAGATACACGGCGAACAGAATCGTGAGAAAGTTCCCGCAGGCATTGATAATAGAACTCCGCACACCGGTCAGATGCGCCAGCGCCATAAAGAAAAAGAAGTACTGGCCTGATGTCTGTATCAGTCCCAGAAGGACTATCTTCGGCCAGGATTCTTTCTTCGGAATCAGCAGTTTCTTTTCCAGCGCCGATCCGATCAGAACCGTCAGAACGCCAGTAATGGTAAACCGAGTCCCGGCCAGCACGATCCTGGAAGCAGTGTCTTCCGATCCGATCCGAAACTGCCGGTACGCGATCTTAATCGCTGCCGGTGCACTTCCCCATAAGACGCAGCAGAACATCGCTGTCAGGAGCAGTACAGGGAACCATGCCCAGACCGCCCGCTTTTCCTGTCTGTATGCTACATTTCTTTCCATTCTGCAAATACCGCCTTATTTCGTTATGATTCACCGCCCCGCCGCTGAGCCGCCAGCAGCGCCTCCACCTGGTCACGCTTTTCGTACAGCACACAGCCGCCTTCGTGGTCGTCCATCAGAATATCCCCGCTCTGCAGGGCTGTAAACAGCGGCGAATGGATCGCTTCACGCAAAGATCCGGTTCTCACATTGACGTCAGAGTACGGTGAAAACGGACAAGGCTCCGCGCCGCCGTGAGAGTTGATATGGAAGAATCCCCTGCCCGCAGCGACACAGCCGCCGGAGCTCTTCTCATCTCCGGGGAAGGACACATAGACCATCTCCGGTTTCTCCTGCCGCAGGCGCATGATTTCCTGTTTCAGATACTCCCGCTCTTCTTCTCCGGGCGCAAGTTCCTTACTCTCATCCGTCACCGGCACAAATTCCACAAAGACAACCGCCCTGCAGCCTCTGCCGGAGAGTCTGTCCAGAAATGCATCTGAAGTGACTTCTCTGAGATTTGACGTTGTCACCGTCACCGACGCGCCGAATACAAGTCCTCTTTTGTGAAATGCATCCATGTTGGCAACAAGCTTGTCATAGACGCCTTCTCCGCGTCTTGCGTCCGTGGTTTCTTTCCCTCCTTCGATGCTCATGACCGGAATCAGATTGCGGGAAGCGTCAAACAGCGCCAGATACCGGTCATCGATAAAGGTTCCGTTTGTGAAAATCGGAAAAAGAATGTTCCGCTTCTTTCCCGCCGCCTCGATAATATCCCGGCGCAGCATGGGTTCACCGCCGGCCAGAAGAATGAAGCTGATCCCCAGATCATCCGCTTCTTCAAATATCCGCAGCCACTCCTCACTGCTCAGCTGGCTCACAGGCTCTTCGTCCAGCGTCGCATGGTTGCAGCGGGAATAACAGCCGGCGCAGTGCAGGTTGCACTTGCTGGTGATACTTGCGATGAGAAACGGCGGGATATGCTCTCCTGCTTTCTCCATGGCCTTCCGTTTTCCGGACGCAGAGCGGCTCGCGAGAGCGAACTTCGCCATAAATGCCGCTTCTCTCGGGTTTTTGAGCGTTGCCCGGATTGCGTCGGATACGACCCGCTCCACGCCCTTTGTCATATATTCCTGAATATCAAATTCTTTTTCCATACGTATGATTCACTTCAAAAATACCGATCACGGGTTGTCTTGTCACTCACTCCGCAGCGCTTCCACCGGATCCTGTCTGGAAGCCTTGCATGCCGGCAGGAAGCCGCCGATCAGGGTCAGCACAACGCACAGGCCGGTCAGAACCACGGCAGCCCTGGGCGGCAGGAAAGCCGACACAGGCTGGTCTGTGTAAGAATGGATCGCCATGTTGATGGGAATCAGCGTGAGCAGCGTCAGTGCGACGCCAAACGCTCCGGCCAGGATGCCGATGATGAAGGTCTCCGCGTTGAACACCTGGGTGATGTTGCCGCGGGAGGCGCCCATCGCCCGCAGGATTCCGATCTCCTTTCTCCTCTCCAGCACCGAGATGTAGGTGATGATGCCGATCATGATGGAAGAAACCACCAGGGAAACCGCAACAAATGCAATCAGCACATAGGTGATGACATCGATAATCGTTGTGACCGAGCTCATCAGAGAGCCGACATAGTCTGTATACGAGATCACCTTGTCTTTGTAGCCTTCCTTCTCCATCGTGGCATTGTAGGCCTCCAGCAGATCGATCACCCTGTCCTTGCTCTCAAAGTTATTCGGATAGATGGTAATCATGGAGGGTTCGTCCACGTCTGCATAGCCAAAACGGATCAGGTTGGAACGGAGGCTGGACTCCTGCGTCCCGGGCTGGCTCATATACATTTCCCGCATCTTCTCTTCGTCCATCTGGAGCGAGATCGCTTCGGAGATCTTGTTTTCATCGATCTCGAACAGATCCATCAGCGCCGGAAGGAGGTCGTCGATCACCGCCTGCAGTGTAGGGGATTCTCCTGTACGTGTCAGTTCACGGATCACACGCACCGTCTGGACCGCACTCAGCCTGCCATGCTCCTCCATCACCTGATCCAGCGCTTCAAAATCAAATGACACGGCGTCCGGAAGCTTCTCCGGGTGGATTTCGATCATATCCAGAAGCGAGTCTGTCAGGAGAGTGCCTTCTTCTCCGAACTTCGCCCCGGTCAGGACATCCGTGTCAGGATCCGCCAGCTGCTGCCTGACAATCTCACTGTCTGCCGCTTCCCGGAGCAGATCATTCATCAATTCCGGGCGGTAGTCGATTCCAAGCTCTAAAAGCCCGATGGAGTTTTTATCCTTCGGCGCAGCCACACCGCTGATCCGGATCTGTCTCGCATCGTCAAGAAGGGCATTCATCCTGTCCGTATCGCCGGTATCATTCAGCCAGATGCCGAATTCCTCATCATAAGAATAGGTTTTGCAGGCCGGAAGCACGCGGAAAGAGATGCCGAGGAACTCCTCCGGCGCATACTCCTTCGAGCCGGACATGGACGTGTCAACGGTATCTCCGTTCACCACATTGCTGATGATCTCATCACGCTCAGCAGCGTCCTTCAGTCCCATCGAATAGAGCAGGTAGTCCGGAACGCCGCCCCCCGGCAGCAGAACCAGCACACACTCATCACTTTTTTCCGGCCAGTGTCCCGCAAGCACATGATAGGAATCCTGATAGAGTTCTTCCTTGTCAGGAAGCTTGCAGAACAGATCATTGCTGTTCCACACGCTCATCATGGAAGAGAGATTATCGCTCATGGAGATACCGACCGCGGACATGGTCTGGTCCGGGTTGACCTGGCGGTATCCATCCTTCTCTTTCAGGAAAACCTGCGGACTGATCCCATAGGCATAGCTGACGCAGCGGGTGACATCTTCGATCCCGCTGTACCCGCTGTCGAACCATCTCTTCAAAGACGCGAGGTCATTGGTCCCGGATCCGGCAAGCATACTGCCCAGGATCTGTTTCTCCTCCACCTGCCCGTCCTCCGGCTCTGCTTCCGCACTCTGGTTCATCAGTCCCATCGTGGAAAATGAGCTCATCATGGATTCCATGGAGAAGGAAGAAGACGTAATCTGAAGCGGATACTCGCTCAGCGCATTTTCCTCCATCCGGTTGATGTAGTCGTGCGCCCCCGTGGACAGCGACAGAATCAGCGCGATTCCCGTGATGCCGATCGATGCCGCAAAAGCAACCAGTATAGTCCTGGCCTTTTTGGAAAGCAGGTTTGATACGGACAAAGACAGCGCTGTGAGAAAAGACATGGAAGGCTTCTTCACGCGCCTGCCCCTGCGCCCGGCAGACAGGCTTAGGTCTGGGGAACCAGTCAGCGTTCCCTGCGGCGCTGCCTCCTGTGCGGACGGATCATACGGATTGCTGTCTGACTTCACCCTGCCGTCACGCAGCCTGATGATTCTGGTCGCGTAGCGCTCCGCGAGCTCCGGATTGTGAGTGACCATGATGACCAGATGGTCTTTCGCCACCTCCCGGAGAAGCTGCATCACCTGCTCGCCGGTTTCACTGTCCAGCGCGCCGGTCGGCTCGTCCGCAAGTACAATCGTCGGATCATTGACCAGCGCTCTTGCGATGGCAACCCTCTGCATTTGTCCGCCCGACAGCTGGGCAGGCTTCTTGTGCATCTGGTCCCTCAGGCCTACCTTCTCAAGCTCTTCCTCTGCGCGCTCCCTGCGCTCCGCCCTGCTGCTGCCTGCCAGCGTCATTGCAAGCTCTACATTTCTTCGCAGCGTCTGATGCGGGATCAGGTTATAGCTCTGGAAGATAAATCCAACGGAGTGATTACGGTACGCATCCCAGTCCCGGCTTTTGAACTTCTGCGTCGGAATGCCGTCGATGATCATCTCACCGCTGTCACAGTGGTCCAGACCGCCGATCACATTGAGCAGCGTCGTTTTTCCGGAACCGCTCGGTCCAAGAACTGCAACAAATTCACTTTCCCGGAATGACAAAGATACGCCGTCCAGTGCTTTCTGGACGAGCGTACCTGTCTTATATTCCTTGTGAATATTCCTGATCTCAAGCATATACTTTCTTTCTGCAGATAAGCCGGGCATCAGCAGGAAGCATCAGGCTGATGCTGTCTCAGCTTCCGTTTCCGCCTCTGTCTCTTCCTCAGTCTCGTCCGAGAAATGCTCCTCGATATCCAGTTTCGTGTTCTCCGCGATTTCCTGCACATCGTTGACGAACTCTTCTGTCTTCTTGTAAGTGTCACTTTCCTTCAGCTCAGATTCCAGGGTTTCCTTGCGCTCCTCGGCCGCGGCAGACACATCATCCACGATCCCTGCAGCTTCATCTACAATCACATCCATATGCGCCTGTACCTTCTGCTCCAGTTCCGTGTCTCTGTGCGGGTCACGGTCGGCGGAAACGCCTGCGCTGAAGCCAAGCAGCAATGCCAGCAGCCATCCCAGTAATTCCTTCATCACATAACCTCCTCTTCCATACTTGACAGTTGCACAAAAAAGAACCTTTTACGATTCATGGTCTGTTCCTGATCTGCCCGAATCAGTTTTATTTACCTGAAAGAGATTATCCTTACGTATTCTTGAAATGAAATCGGACAGTTCCTTCAGCTCCTCTTTTGACAATTCGGGAAGCCGTTCCATCTGATCCAGAACGGCTGCGATCGTCTCCTTATTCTTTATCTCTATCATATTTGTATAGTAATTGACAACCACACCGGTAACGATGGCAATGACAAGCACCGAATAAACCGTCAGGATAAAAGACAGAATCCTGGGAAGCATGTGGGTCACTACCACATCGCCGAATCCTGCCGTGGAAATCACGGCATAACAGAACCACAGTGCCTCCCGGAACGTCTTGATGGTCGGTTCTGTTATCCAGATCAGCAGTGCATCCACAAGCACAAACGCCGTATACGATACCAGGAACTTATCTGCCCCTGTATTTTTCAGTATCCTTTTCAGTATCCTGAGGCGATGTCCTTTCATGCTGTCCTCCGATCATTCACTGTCCCTTCCAAAGGCCGCTGGAACCAAGGTTTTCTTTCTCCATGATCACCAGCAGCTCGCGGCTGAGTACCCGTTCAACCGTCACCCGGTCGGCTTCCCTGCACTTTGTCTGGAACAGCAGAAGGACAAAGAGCGGATCCGACTGGTCAATTCCGCAAAGTACGATCTCATCAAGCGCTTCAGGAATCTTCTTCCGGATGCCGGGAAGGGCCTTCCGGAAGATCGCTTCCACCTTCTCAATGGGTTCTGACCGGCTCACATGAATCTTTGCCTGGGCAACGGAGAAGCGCTGGGTCAGATTAATGACGCCGCTGACTTCACTGTTGCGGAAAACCTTCACATTTCCCATGGACATGACCTTCGTGGTACGGACGCCGATCTCCTCCACCTTGCCGCGGAAATCTCCGATCTGTACGATGTCTCCTGTCCGGAATTCTCCCTCAAACACAATCGCGATTCCTGCGAGGATATCCGCCACAAGATCTTTTGCTCCGATGCTGATGCCAAGTCCCACAATCCCTGCCGACGCTATGATTGCCATCGCATCCACGCCAAGGCACATCAGACAGTACAGTATAGCACCGATCACAGCCACATAGCCGACAAAACTGTCAATCAGGCGGGCAATGGTTTCCCCGCGGCTTCCCATATTCTCACCGACCAGCATGATCAGTTTCCGGATCAGCAATGTCACAATATAGATGGCAAAAACGACCAGAATCGCATAGGCGATTGCGTAAACATTGATCCCGATGCGCCACGACCGCTGCAGCAGGTACGCAATGGTGCTTCCCATGATTCCTTCCAGGCTCCTGTACTCATAGAGCACGAAGCCGAACACACACAGCACCGACAGAGCGATTTGGATCAGAAAATGAATCTTCTCATCGGCAGACTTCGCCCGGAAAGGAGTCTTCAGATCCAGCCACCGGCCGACAGCACCACGGTCAGCATGCAGCTCTCCGCCGCGTTCCCGGTAATAAGACGCATTCTCCTCTCTCTCTTCCTCTTCCTGCTGCGCTTCCTTCTGCGCCTCCTTGCGCTGTTCCCGTTCCGCCTTTGTTTCTTTTCCACGCTTCAGCGTACCGTCTGTCCCGACTCCATACACGGAACCGGCAGGCATCTGTCCGGCTTCCAGATTCGTCCACGTCTTTTTCTGAAAGCAGTAAACCAGAAAGAACATCACAATCACAAGCAGCAGGCCGGCTGCAATCGTCTCGAGCAGCACCGGCAGATACAGCAATGCCAGATAGGACAGATCTGCCGCGATCAGGCTTGCCCTCCCTTCCTGCGCTCTGGTCTGGACAAAGCATCTTCTTCCGTCCAGCATGATATCTCCGACAAATCCATCTCCGCATACCGTTTCCGTCAGACCGATTGACTCCGCCTTCACACCGTAATACGTTTCTTCCGAACTCGACAGAATCTCCCCTGTCTGTGTATTGACGGCGATAAGAAACAGTCCGGAGGGCACATGATAATCTGCATAGTATTCCGCCAAAGAGACATGATCGGAAACATCGTCCAGAAGAAGCAGCATGCCGCCCACATCATTTCTCCTGGTAGCCCAGCACTGACAGTAACTGCCATTCATCTGCACGATCGCGGATATATGATCTGCCTTTCCTTCCAGGACACTCTTCAGAGGTGCCCATTTGGAATCCGGATCTGAAAGAGCAGAAAGATCATACTGTCCCAGCGAAGAGGCTTGTACCTTCCCGTCTTCCTGCACAACCAGGATACTTTCCCGAATCGCGGAGCTCAGGTCGAGGATTGCATCATTCTCCACCTGTCCCGGCACATCAGACAGAATAGTGGCAATTCTGTCTGCAAACAGGATCTGTGTTGTCTCTTCCGCGAGAGAGACAAATTCAGCATTCTCATCATCTTCCTGAAAGTATTCCTCGATATCCGACAGAACCCTGCTTCCCCAGACCCTGGTATCATCGACCACAAAGAGAGACACGCCTACGACAAGCATGGCAAGCATGCATACCGCGAGCAGGAAGAACACCAGACGCACACGACGAAGCAGCATTCCAAACAGATCCTGTCCGCTTTGAACACGCTTCTCCTGCTCCACGCGTCCACGCTGGATATCAAACTTCAAAAACCATGCATACAATATGGTCAGAAGGAACAATGCCGCAAACATCAGAGCCGGAAGGAGCGGTGACAGAACACTCCTGGCGGAAACTGACGCGGCCGGAACCAGGGCATAAACACGGTACCCGGAAGAATCCGCCGCTCCCGAAACATACCAGGTCTCCCCAATCTTCAGCCGTCCAGCCTGGCCTGCCTCCGCTTCCAGAATATCGCCTTCAGCAACACCGGATATGCCCTTTGCCCGCAGAACCTTATTGCCGGCAGTCTGTACCAGCACAATCGCAACGTCATCGTCCGGCATGTCGCCATCAATAAATGCCAGAATGTCATCCTGCTGATCCGTCTGATTCAGCCCATCAAACGGGATCCTGCTGATTACAACCGCGTCCGAGTGCATCAGCATGGCAGAATAATACCAGTTCTCTCCATCCACAGTCAGGGCAGAGTTTCCCTCCAGAAAACCACCCTGTTCCTCGGTATATTCCCTGCTGTTCACAGAGTAATGCCACTGCTCGCTGAGGTTGTCCCGCGCCTCCAGGGCTTCGTCAAATTCCTCCTTTGGAAATTCTCCCAGCAGGACATGGTAGTCATCTCCCTGAAGAAGCGCCAGGCCATCCGGTATGTCTGCCCCGCTATCATAGAGGTTCCGGATCCCTTCCTCATCGATTCCTGCGTATATGTAAGCCCACGCTGCCAGCGCATTCATGTCGCAGTTCGCCTGCCTCATGTTCAGCATCCACGCCGACACGCTTTTCTCGTCATTGATGCTTTGTTTGAGCAGTGCTTCCGCAATCACCTCGCACTCCTGCCGGGTGTGTTCCGCGGTCCGGTCCCTCCAGATCAGATCGAACAGCGGCATTAAAACCAGCGCAATCAGGACCGTCGCCACGATCCAGAGTGCGCCTGTTTTCCAGCTTTTTTCAGATTTTTGTGCCAGGCCGGCAGACTGCTCTTTTCCCATCTTCTGTCCTTATGTGAAAAGCTTTTCCTTTACAGCACATGCAATGGATATTCCTCCCTGACAGTATGGGATCAGTGTTGCCTGGAAAGCATGATACAGGTCATTCTTCCCCGGCCATACGGTACCGATCACATGGTTTTCACGATCCATCTGATGGAACCAGGAACCATTCACATGATCCAGAACCTTTTCATCGAGGTATTCCATAAACTGTGCGTAATAATCCGCGTATTCTTTCTTCCCGGTCACACGGTACAGGGTTGCGGCGGTATTGACCGCCTCTGCCAGCACCCAGTGCATCCGGTCATGAACCACGGGCCTGCCCGTCCAGTCTGTCGTATACACCAGCCCCGGGGCCCCGTCAACGTTCCACGCATCCGTCACCGCGCGCAGGAACAGCCGTTCTGATGCATCGATATACTTCGATGCATCTGCCTCTCCCTTCGCAGATGCCGACAAAGCCCACTGCGTAATCAGCCGGCTCCACTCAATCCCATGTCCTGGCGTCGCGCCGTACGGCTTGAACGGATCCGCCGGCCTGTCCTGATTCAGCTCCGGAAGCGGATTCCATGCGCTGTCATAGTGCTCCGGCAGCCTCCACTGAAACTCCTCTGCCCAGCCAAGCACCCGGTCGATCATCCGATGGCAGCGCTGCCTGTATTCTTCTCTTCCGGTCACGTCCGCAGCCGCAAGGAATGCCTCTACCGTATGCATATTGGCGTTCAGGCCGCGGTATTCATCCTGAACGGAAAACTCCGTATTCCAGGTATCACAGGCAAGCTGGTCCTTCTCGATCCAGAAGAAGCGGTCATATACCTCCAGTGCCTCCTCCAGAAGTTCCTTTGCCCCCGCTCTGCCTGCCAGAAGCGCCGAAGACGCCGCCAGGATCACAAAAGCATGTGCATAACACAGCTTGCCGGGAAGGGGCTTCCCCTCCGCGTCGATGCCCGCATACCAGCCACCATGCTGCGTATCCTTCAGTTCTCCCGCGAGACCCTTCAGTGCCGCGTCCGCCAGCTCTCCGCTCCCGGGATAGCCGAGGAAGGTCCCGATGCTGTAGACATGCGCCATGCGGCAGGTAATGAACGCCTCCCGCGGACGGTCTTTCCAGGGGGTTCCGTCATCTCCGAGATAATACGCTCCCCCGCCCGGAGACGGGAACCGATGGCCAAACTGCAGCAGATCATCGGTCAGAGATTTCATAAACGCCCGGTTCTCGTCCGTATCAATCAGATACTTCTGTTCTCTCATAGCCCTCTCACTCCTTTATTATGCCCAGATACGCCAGCCCACTGCGCTGAAGTCCAAACAGACTTCCACCGTTCGATGCCATGGTACCATAACGCGGCTTTTTTATCCACTCTTTCATACAAGTTCCGGGCATCCCGGCACATTCCACGCCGGCCGGACGCTCCGAAGGCAGCCTATGCAAACAATAGGGAGCCGACCGAACTTTGCGAATTGCTGCCAGCGCGGAGGCGACCACGCTTCTATAGGAGCCGGGAGCGCTGGCAGTGCAACTGATGCAAAGCGAGGGTAGGCGACCGTGTTTGCAGGCTGCCTTCGGAGCGTCCGGCCGGCGTGGGTCTGGCTGCCGCGTGGACAGCGGGCGGGTTTGTTACACCTCCAGCTTCGCCGCGGCGTCCTTCATCAGCGCGATGATCGGCAGATGCTGCGGACATGCGCCCTCGCACTGGCCGCAGGCGATGCAGTCGGATGCCTTGCCGCTCGATGTGGAAGCAAGCAGCCCCTTGTAGAATGCCCTGGGCCGGAATTCTTCGTTGTAAAGCGTCATGGTGTTGACAGCACGGAACACGTCAGGGATGCTGATCGAGCTCGGACATCCGTCGCAGCAGTATCTGCAGGAGGTGCAGCCGATCAGCGGAATGTCAAGCATGATCGCCCTGACTTCGTCAAGAACCTGCTTTTCCTCTTCGCTCAAAGGTTCAAACGCGGTAAACGTCGAGATATTGTCCCGCATCTGTTCCTCGTTCGACATGCCGGAGAGAATCGTCATCACACCAGGAAGGGAGGCGACAAAACGGAATGCCCATGACGCAATGGATTTGTCCGGTCTTGCCTTTTTATACTTCTCCTCCAGTTCCGGCTTCAGGCTGGCGAGCGTTCCGCCCTTGACCGGCTCCATGACAATAATCGGAATCTTTCGTTCTTCCAGAATCCTGTACAGCGCTCCGGACTGTACGATCTGATTGTTCCAGTCTATGTAATTGAGCTGAATCTGAACAAACTCCACCTCCGGATGCGCGTCAAGTACCTTGACAAGAAGTTCAGGGCTTCCGTGGAAGGAGAAGCCGAAATGCCTGATCTTTCCTTCTTTCTTCTTCTCTGCGCCCCAGCTGAAGCAGTCCAGCTTCTCATAGGTGTCAATATTGCCGTCTTCCACCGAGTGCAGCAGATAAAAGTCGTAATACTCCACGCCTGCGCGCTCCAGCTGCTCGTTGAAGATCCTGTCCCGGTCTGCCTTCTCCTTCATCTCCCAGGCAGGAAGCTTCGTAGCGATGCGGAAAGACTCTCTCGGATAGCGCTCAACCAGCGCCTTTCTCGCAGCGGCCTCGGAAAGGCCTCCATGGTAGACATAGGCCGTATCAAAATAGTTCAGGCCTGCTTTCATATACAGGTCCACCATTCTGGAAAGATGTTCGATGTCAATCTCATCATTTTTCTGCGGCAGTCTCATCAGGCCAAACCCAAGTTTCGGCATCTCACTGACGTTGATACTCATGTTTTTCCTCCTTTTTGATAATCGTCAGTACCAGTGCAGTACTGACGATCTCTTCCGTCATAGTTGCGGCTGACTTTCATCATACAGGACTGTTTCCCTGCTGACTATGCATTCTGTGTTGAATTCTATTCCTTTTCGGGCATTCCGGAGCCTCTGTATTCCAGGCAAAGCATCGTCAGGTCATCGAACTGAGGTGTTTCGCCGACAAAGTCGTCAATCTGTTCCCGGACCACGCGAAGGAACAGGTACAGGTCCATGCCTTCCTCTTCCTGATTCTGTCCAAGCTCGTCCAGGCTTTTTTCCAGAGAAGCAAGCATCCTTTCATTGCCGAACAGCTCATGCGCGCTGTTGTTCGCCTCCGGGACACCGTCTGTATACAAAAAGAGCAGATCTCCGGGATTCATCATCCACTTCGTATCCCGGTACCGCACATCTTCCATGCCTCCCATGGCCAGACCGTGCGGATCCTTCTCCAGGATGAACCCCTCGCCCTTGTGGTAAAACACGGGATACTCATGTCCCGCGCAGGAAGAAACCAGGCTCCCGTCAGAGATTGTCAGGATGCCCAGCCACGCAGTGACAAACATATTGTCCTCGTTTCCTTCGCACAGGCGGTTGTTGACGTCCTTCAGGATCTCGGCCGGGCTGGTGTATACGCCGGATAGCGTCACATTCTTGATCAGGGTCTTCGAAATCACCATAAACAGCGCCGCAGGAACTCCCTTGCCGGAAACGTCCGCCACAACGACAGCCAGATGGTCATCATCAATCAGGAAGAAATCGTAGAAATCCCCGCCCACTTCGCGGGCAGGATCCATGACCGCATACAGATTGAATTCATTTCTGTCCGGAAATGGGGGGAAATGCGTCGGCAGCATGTTTTCCTGAATCTGGGAGGCGACAGACAGCTCTGTCTCCAGCCGCTGCTTCTCCGATGTAATATCAACGATTTCTGTCACATAGCCCTGCATCTTCACGGACATATCTTCAAATGACCTTGCGAGGACTTCGATCTCATCCCCTGTCAGCATGGTCTGGTCTACATGGAAGGACATATCGCCCCCCTCCATCTGGGAGACACGCTGCGTCATGCGCCGGATCGGCCGGACCAGTCCGTTGGCAAGGGCCATGGACGTCAGCGTGGCCAGGAAGAGCAGCGCCGCAGCGATCACAAGATCCCACAGGACTGTCATCGATTCTGTATCGCGGACTTCGGTAAGAGATTTCTCCATGACGGAATCCGTCTTCTCCATCAGAACACGGCCTGTCAGATTCAGGTCTTCCTGAGAGATGACAAGCAGCTGTGTCCATCCGACCGTTTTAACAGGCGCATAAGCGATATAGGTATTCTTACCGTCGATCGTAATCAGGGAAAAACCGACATCTCCTTCCAGGGCCTCGCCCACCAGAGACACCAGTTTCGGATTGCTGCTTTCCTTCAGGCTTTTCAGACCGTTGGTCTCAAGTCCGAGCTCGCCTTCCGATCTGGAGGAATAGAGAACATTCCCGTTCTCATTGATCAGGCAGGAGTCCGTATAATCACCCAGCTGTGCGTTTGAGACGATTTTTCCCATCGTTTTCATCCGGATCGAGCCGCCGCAGACAGCAGCAAGCGCTCCGTTTACATAGACAGGTACACCCACCATAATCTGGGGCTCGCCGGTATAGGCATCCAGGTTCACGGGCGTAAAGTAGGTTTTCCCGTGGACAAGCGCGCCGACATACCAGGGGCGTCTGTCGGCATTAAAGGGCCGGATCTCTCCGTCGGAACGAACTTTTAATTCAGGAACATCATCCGCTATGACGCTCGCCCCGCCCGGCAGGGATACCACACAGTCGATCAAAGAATCAATCCCGCCGACCATTTCCAGCATCATGGTCCCAAGACCGCCGATCCTGCGGACCTGCTCTGTCAGACCAGGATCCGAGCTGTCGGCGTCCTCCGCAAAAAGCAGCTGCAGTGACAGCTGCCCGGCTCTGTCTTTGGACGGAGGCGGCACGCTGACCCCGGCATAAGAAAGAGGGCGTGACAGTACCATCTCCACCTGTTTCGCCAGTACTTCCAGATCATGCTTCATGGCAGTGAACTGGCCGTCCAGCACCTTGGCCTCGGAGACGACATATTTCCGGAAGTCTTCCGTCGCGATGTCTTCCATGGAGTCCTGCATGGTACTCATGATCACCTGGTTCTGCTCAAGGTTCGTCTGCTCCATGATATTGGCAAACCGGCGAACCTGGTAGATGCCGAATATCATGAACACGATAACCGCCGCAGCGACAGATATGATACTGATCCTGAACACTTTGAAACGTAGGCTGTGTTTCATCTTTCCTCCAAACAAGGCCCTGCAGTGTTTCTTCCTTACCGGTTCTCTTCTTTCAGAACAATATCCCGCAGATACATGGAACTCCAGCCTGCCCAGAACGGGCTGAAGCTCTCAAGTCTGCTTCCGAGTACGAAAAAATGATCTGACGACAGCAGGGGAACCCAGGCTGCTTCGTCCCGGATCAGAACACGCTCCAGGAAGGCATACTCAGCCATGCGCGCTTCCTCATCCTGGATCGCCCGTGCGTCATTGATGCGGCGGAAGATGCCTTCGTTATCGTAGTTGCTGGACCGGTACAGTGTCTTCTCCCGGTTTCCGAAAAAAGTATAGATAAAGTTATCCGGATCGTTGTAATCCGCGCTCCATTCACTGGAATACGCCATCAGCTCACCTGCTTTGCGCAGGTACATGAAACTGTCTGAATCATAGCTCACGATTACAGTATTCAATCCTGCCGCGTTCAGGTCCTGGCGGATCATCTCCATCATGGTCAGCCTGCGGGTGTTGCTCTGGGAATTGACCGCCAGCTCCAGCGTGAATTCGTCACCTCCGGGAACCTCACTGACCAGCCTTTTCGCTTCTTCCGGATTGTATTCCAGCCAGCCCTGATTCTCTTCGCAGTAACCGATCAGTCCTTTGGGGAAGATGCCGTCCATCAGGCTTCCGCCGGTCCCGCCGTACAGCTCTTCCAGAATTCTGCCGCGGTTGATGGCCATCTGTACCGCCTTCCGGATCCGGACGTCCTTCAGCAGGCCCTCCTCCAGATTCATCATCAGATACTGGATCTCCACACGGCCGCGGGCGGTGAGACGGCTGCCCCACTCCTTCGAGGTGAGGTATTCCTGCGCTGCATCCGGATTGATCAGATTCAGGTCCAGAAGGTCCAGCCCGCCGTTGCGGAAGGTCTGGTTCATGATGGCAGGCGGAAGAACCAGAATCTCCGCCCTTGAAACAGACAGCTCCTCTCCTTCATGACAATGATAATAAGGATTCCTCTCCAGCGTGATCCTCTCTTCGCCGAACATAGTCACCATATACGGTCCGGAACCGATGGTCGTTTCGGCGGAATCACCGTAACTGTCTCCTGCTTTGGCAACAAAAGACTCACTCAGAATACTGCAGGAAGGAGCGGCCAGCAGATGAATGTACCCCGCAAAGGGATCCGACAGCTCGACCTGAATATGCGTGTCGTCCAGGACACGGATCCCTTCCGGCATGTCTGCTTTTCCGCGCATCACCTCGTCCGCTCCCAGGATCATATCCGCAAAATCCGTCTGTACGCTCTCTTTCATCGACAGCATTCGGGAAAATGTGAACGCCACATCAGATGCTTTCACATTCGTCCCGTCAGCAAAATATGCGTCCTCGCGCAGCGTAAACAGAAAAGTCCGGCCATCTTCTGAAACATCGTAATCCCGGGCAAGCCCGTTCACCACCTCCGGGTTTCCGTCCGCGTCTGCCTTGATGTCAAAGAGCCTCTCATAGATGTTGAGCGGGATCATGTAGTCTTCCGTCGTTTTCTGAACGTCCATGGTACTGACACGATCCGTAAGACCGATCCGGGCAAGGCCGTTTAAGACACTTGCCGGTCCGTCTGCACTGACTCCTTCCGTCATGCTGTCGGACTGTGCTGCCGGAGGGCAGCAGGACATTGCCATACTCAGAATCAGAGCCGGCAGAATGAACTTCATCTTATGCAGAATGAACCTCTCTTTTTCCATATCCGGTAACCTCATTCCAAAGCGATGTCTGTGGTGCACCCTTTCAGTCTGATTATAGCATAAACCTTCCCGGGCCTGATGCTCAGTTCTCCAGCTTCATGGTCAGGCCGATCCTCCTGCGCTCAGGATCGACCGTGAGCACCTTTACTTCCACAATATCCCCCACGGAAACCACATCAAGCGGATGTTTTACAAACTGCGTCGCGCTCATCTGGGAGACATGCACCAGTCCGTCCTGATGCACGCCGATATCAACAAATGCGCCAAAGTCAATGACATTCCGCACGGTTCCTTTCAGGATCATGCCCGGTTTCAGGTCCTCCATGTGAAGGACATCTGACCGCAGGATCGGCCGGGGCATGTCACTGCGCGGATCCCGCCCCGGTTTTTCCAGCTCCCTGGCGATATCGATAAGTGTCTCCGTTCCTGTTCCCAGCTCTTTCGCCAGACGTTCCGCCTGGGCGCGGTCTTTCAGCCGCGCGCTCAGTCCCGTGATCTTCGCGTCCCTGACATCTGACAGGCTGTATCCTGCCAGATCGAGCAGCTTTGAGGCAGTCTCGTAGGATTCCGGGTGCACGCCCGTCATATCAAGCACATGTTTCCCACCACGGATCCGCAGAAATCCCGCGCACTGCTGATAAGCCTTCGGCCCCAGTCCTGCCACCTTCAGAAGCTGTCTCCTGCTGGTAAATGCGCCGTTTTCATCTCTCCATGCCACAATCGAGCGCGCGGTTTTCTTTGTGATGCCGGAAACATATTCCAGCAGAGAATAAGAGGCTGTATTCAGGTCAACGCCGACCTGGTTGACGCATGTCTCGACAACGCTGCCCAGCTTCAGATCCAGCTTTTTCTGATCGCAGTCATGCTGGTACTGGCCTACCCCGATGGACTTTGGATCGATCTTGACCAGCTCAGACAAAGGATCCTGCAGACGGCGCGCGATCGACGCAGCGCTTCTGGTCCCCACATCATATTCCGGGAATTCCTCGGACCCGAGCTTGCTGGCCGAGTAGACAGACGCACCGGCTTCGTTGACGATCACATACCCAAGCTTCGGCAGTGCGCCTGGATCTTCTGCGGAAGAAGCAGCGCTTCCCGCAGCCTGACGCCTTGCCCTGTCTGCATTCACCTGTGCTACGATCTGTGCGATCACCTGCTCGGACTCACGCGATGCCGTACCGTTTCCGCAGGAGATCAGCGTGACATGATCCTTCTCCACCAGATGCCGGATCGTCCTCTTTGCGTCCTCGATCTTCGCCGGAGTGGTCGGCGCTGTCGGATAGACCACCGTTTTATCAAGAACCTTTCCTGTGCTGTCCACGACCGCGATCTTGCAGCCTGTGCGAAATGCCGGATCCCAGCCCAGAACCACCTGTCCTGTGATTGGCGGCTGCATCAGCAGCTGGCGCAGATTCTTCCCGAATACGTCAATCGCCCCGTCCTCTGCCCGTTCGGTCAGCGCACTCCTGAACTCACGCTCGATAGCAGGCGCGATCAGCCTCCGGTAAGCGTCTGCGCAGGTTTCTCGCAGAACCTGCACGGTGTTGAAGCTGTCCGGGTGATCCAGTGAGAGTACCATCTTCTCAACCAGGCGGATCAGCTCATTTTCATCGACCTTGATCGATACGGCAAGAACCTTTTCCTTTTCACCGCGGTTCAACGCAAGAATCCTGTGTCCCGGAATCCGCTTTGCCGCTTCCTCAAAATGGAAATACTGTGCGTAGACCGATTCCGGCTGTTCCATCCCCTTCTTTACTTCGGACACAATCACACCGGTTTCAAAGGTCCTTCTCCGGACTGCGGAGCGGATGTCCGCCCGCTCGGAGATGATCTCCGCAATGATATCCTCAGCCCCCTGGAGTGCTGCCTGGGCGTCCGGGATCTCTTTCCCTGGATCAACGAATGCTTCCGCTCTTTCCACCGCCGGCGTCTTCATCTTCTGGGACAGAATCTCCTGCGCAAGAGGCTCCAGCCCCCGTTCCTTCGCGATGGTTGCCCTCGTGCGGCGCTTCGGCCGGTAAGGGAGGTACAGATCTTCCAACGCAGCCTGCGTTGCGGCCGCCTCAATCTGCTGTTTCAATTCCTCTGTTAGACTTCCCTGTTCCTGAATGGAAGCCAGGATCACGCCGCGCCTTTCCTCCAGCGCTCTCAGGTAACGGAGACGTTCCTCGAGGCTTCGAAGCTGCTCATCATTCAGAGCACCATGCGCTTCTTTCCGGTATCTGGCGATAAAAGGGATCGTATTCCCCTCGTCAATCAGGCGGATGACCGCCTCCGCCTGCCAGCTTTTGATTCCCACATCTTCTGCGATTGTCTGTACGATATTCACGTCAGTTTTCCTTTCCGGTTCCCGACGTCAGTCTTCAAACGCCCGGATCAAACAGTATCGCCCTTATGATAACACAGATTTCTCAACAAATAACCCGCACATACTGCTTCATAAAGCTAAAAACAGGAACGCTGTCGGCGTTCCTGTTTTTAGCCCTGCCTGTCTGTCAGGCCTGTCCCGATCCTCAGATCAGTGTCTTCTCTCCGTTTTTGAACAGCATGTCATTGACCTGGTAAAGATCCATACGATGCAGAATCCCGTACTCAATGACTGCGTCCCTGCGAGAGCGGGCATACAGCATTGCGTCTTTGTTTCTGCGCAGCAATTCCTGGGTCTCCTTCAGCGAAGCCCCCATCCCGATGCACAGACACAGAAGCCGGTCGCGGGAAGGCGTTCTCCTCCCGCCAAACAGCTGATGTACATAGACCTCGCTTATACCGGATCTTTTCGCCAGGTTCGCTTTGGTAAGCTGCTTCTCTTCAAAGATACTTCCCAAAAGCGATATAAAATCCGATTCGACAAAACTGCCCTCACCTTTTTCCAGAAAACCTTCCAGCGAATCTGACCTGCTCAACAGTGTTTCCAGGTCACTCGTCTTTCTTCTGATAAAAGAATGATCCTGTCTTTCCATCATGTTTTCTCCACTTCAACTGATCATTCAACAGAAACTCTCTTTGTTTCTAGTTTAACAAAACACCTGCTCCAAAAACAATATGCTGTCTGCATCTTTTTTGCTTTGCGAAGTGATCGCAAAATTGCCGGATTGCCAAAGTATCATTCCTCGATGGCGGAATTCACCGGTCTATCGTATAATGGCTCTATGAATAACAGCCTTTATGAATACACACAGAGTTATATCAGGGACTGTTTCCTGGAGGAAAAAGTTCTGCGCCGTACCCCGGAAAGTACGATCAGAAGACTGCGCCACTCAGGCAGCCGGAAGCTTTATGTATGCCGTGAATTTGAAGGAGACGCGGACGCTGTGAGAAAGCTGATCGGTGTAAGCTGCGCGCATCTTCCGCATGTGTATGAAGCAGCCGGTAAAGACGGACATGTCATTGTTCTGGAGGAATACATCCCCGGAGATAATCTGGCGGACATCTGCCGGGACTGTACGCTGGAAAGCGAACAAGTGCGCAGGATTGCGCTGGATGTATGCGATGCGCTGTTTGCGCTTCATTCCCAGGGCCTGGTACACCGGGACGTGAAACCGGAAAACGTCATTCTGGACGGAGACCGCAGTGTGCTGATCGACTTCAATGCCATCCGGGAAGCCTCGGAAAAAAAGGAACATGACAATGATACCCGGATCCTTGGTACGGTAGGCTATGCGCCGCCTGAACAGTACGGCCTGTCACAGACCGACCGCAGGGCGGACATCTTTGCGCTTGGCATATTGATCAATGTCCTTCTCACCGGAAAGCACCCGTCCCTTCAGCTCGCCTCCGGCAGCTGGGGAAGAATCGTCTCCCGCTGTACCATGACCAGCCCGGGAAAGCGGTATCAGACAGTACTGGCTGTGCGGGAAGCGCTTTAAGCAAAGAACCGGAGGACGATATGAACAGTTCAGATAAAAAGAGTACCATAAAATACTGCATTCACTGCTCTCATGAGCTTCCGGCGGAAGCTTCTTTCTGCCCTTACTGTGAAAAAGAGCAGACAGAAAAAGTTTCTGTGCAGGCACCGCCGAGAAAGCACCGGACCATTGCGGCTCTGGTACTTGCTTTGTTTACAGCAGCCCTGATTCTGTTCCTGCTATGGCAGATCCATCAGCCAAAGATATACCAGGGCGGTTCAAAAATCTCATATCCGCTCGGGAATCAGACTGTGGATGTGATCGCGTCATTCGATCTTACCAGCTGTGAGGACGGACATCTGGCCCCGGAAGCGGCGGACCGGATCGCCGAAGGGGATCAGGGCTCCATGCCTCTGTGGCTGTGCGTATTCAACAGTTCGGATTCCTCTCTTGCGGAAAAGTTTACTGAGCAGATTGCCAGCTGCACAGTCGAAGCTGTACCTGCTGAAGTGCCCGGGAATGCAACTGAGGCAGCCTCTGAGCCGGTTGCTGCGCGTATCTCTGCCTCATCCCCCATGGAGATCTTTGGTCCGGATCCGATTGACGATGCTTCTATTCCGGCTGTGTGGGAAGCAGATCTGATCTACACGCCGGAGAATGGGACCAATGAACTGAAGTGGACCATCACCATGAAGAACAAGGATACCATCCTGCTCTCACAGACCATGACCTGTACGCCGCTGCCTGTGAAAGATCTGCATTACCAGGATGTCCCGCTTGAGACAGTGGAGGATATCAAGGCTGCCATACATACGGTCAGTGAGGATACCATCCTGAATCTGCATCTTCCGCCTGTCACCTACACCGAACCGCTCGACCTGTCTGAGCGCTGCGTCAACCTGTACGGTACTTCAGACGGCAGTCAGTCAACCACATTTGCGGCGCAGATCACAGTACACAACCGCGTTCCGGATGTGATATCCCTGTCTGACATTGCCTTCACCGGGGAC